>JBDQMZ010000179.1:0-4301 GCA_040261955.1 Candidatus Nanopelagicales bacterium | reverse complement strand
AGGATAGGAAGTGGAAAGAACCCACTTTTTAAGCGACATGCTCACCAGCGGCGATCCCGTTTGTGACAGGCGAAAGGTAGCGACTGTGGCTGACCCTCGAGGGAATGCAATGGCAGGTGGCTTGCCCACTCAATATGTTGATGTGGATCCATCGGAGACCCAAGAATGGCTTGAATCATTCGACGACATGGTGCAGGCGGGTGGCAACTACCGAGCTCGGTATCTCATGCTTTCGCTCTTGCGTCGCGCTGCCGAACAAAATGTCGGAGTCCCCAGTTTGCGCAGCACCGATTACATCAACTCGATTTCCCCTGATCGCGAGCCCTTTTTCCCTGGCGATGAATTCGTCGAGCGCCGCATTCGGGCAATGATTCGTTGGAATGCAGCCATCATGGTGCACCGAGCTCAGCGTCCTGGCATTTCTGTGGGCGGACACATTTCCACCTATGCCAGTTCAGCGACTCTCTACGAAGTTGGCTTTAACCACTTTTTCAAGGGCCCGAACCATCCGGGTGGCGCAGACCAAATCTTTTTCCAGGGACACGCATCCCCCGGGATCTATGCCCGCGCATTCGTTGAGGGTCGTCTCACCGAGGCACAAATGGATGGGTTCCGTCAAGAGTTATCCCACCGCGCAGGCGGGCTGCCCTCCTACCCGCATCCAAGATTGATGCCGTGGTTCTGGCAGTTCCCCACCGTGAGCATGGGCATTGGGCCACTCAACGCGATTTACCAAGCCCGATTCAACAAGTACCTGCACAATCGCGGGATCAAGGACACCTCCGCCCAAAAGGTATGGGCATTTCTCGGCGACGGTGAAATGGATGAGGTTGATGCCGTAGGCGCGATAGGCCTGGCCGCTCGCGAGGAGCTCGACAACCTAATTTTCGTGGTAAATGCAAACCTTCAGCGCCTCGATGGCCCTGTGCGTGGAAACGGCAAAGTAATTCAAGAACTTGAATCTCTATTCCGTGGAGCCGGGTGGAATGTCATCAAGGTGATTTGGGGTCGCCGGTGGGATGAACTTCTCGCCGCTGACCGTGACGGTGCATTGGTCAATCTCATGAACACCACGCACGATGGTGACTTTCAGACTTATAAAGCAGAAGATGGCGCATTTATTCGTGAGCACTTTTTTGGTAGAGATCCACGCACAGCGAAACTCGTTGAAAGTTGGAGCGACGACGACATCTGGAGCCTTTCTCGTGGCGGTCACGACTACCGCAAGATGTATGCCGCCTACAAAGCCGCGACCGAAACAAAGGGTCAACCAACTTTGATTTTGGCCAAGACAATCAAGGGCTGGACTTTGGGCTCGAGTTTTGAAGCGCGAAATTCAACACACCAAATGAAAAAGCTATCCCTCGAGGATCTCAAGGAATTTAGAGACCGCCTGCACATCCCTATCTCCGATGCCGAGTTGGAGAAGGACCCCTACCTTCCCCCCTACTACAACCCAGGACTCGAGGACGAAAACCTCGCGTACATGATGGAGCGTCGACGGGCTCTGGGCGGCTCAATGCCCGAGCGCCAAGAAAAGTCCACGCCCCTCGTACTTCCGGGTGACAAGGTCTACGACGCAGTGAATCGCGGGTCAGGTAACCAGTCCGTTGCAACGACCATGGCCTTTGTCCGCTTGCTCAAGGACCTGGTCAAGGACGAAAACATTGGACACCGAATTGTGCCAATCATCCCCGATGAAGCTCGAACCTTCGGCATGGATTCACTCTTTCCAACGCTCAAGATTTATTCACCACATGGTCAGCAATACACCTCGGTTGACCGTGAACTCATGCTCTCCTACAAGGAATCAGAAACAGGTCAGATCCTCCATGAGGGCATCAATGAAGCTGGTTCCGTTGCTTCATTTACCGCAGTTGGTTCGTCCTACTCAACCCACAATGAACCAATGATTCCCATTTATATCTTCTACTCCATGTTTGGCTTCCAAAGAACGGGAGATGCTTTCTGGGCAGCTGGCGACCAAATGGTTCGCGGCTTTGTCCTTGGTGCGACAGCGGGCCGCACAACCCTCAACGGCGAAGGGCTACAACATGAAGATGGGCACTCCATACTTCTCGCGAGCACTAACCCCGCGGTCGTTTCCTATGACCCCGCCTACGGATACGAACTCGGCCATATTGTCAAAGACGGCTTGCGTCGCATGTATGGCGAGGACTCAGAGAATGTCTACTACTACCTGACCATCTATAACGAGCCTTACATTCAACCTGCACAGCCTGACAATGTTGATGTGGACGGAATTCTCCGCGGAATGTACTTGCTCAACGAGGGTCACGGACCTGGACTCAAGGCTCAGATCTTGGCCAGTGGCGTTGCCGTTCCGTGGGCCCTCAAAGCCCAGGAACTTTTGCGTGATGACTGGGGAATTGTTGCCGATATTTGGTCCGTGACCTCGTGGAATGAGCTCCGCCGCGATGGCCTTGCCGTCGATCGTCACAACTTCTTGTACCCGCAGGAAGATCGACGCACCGCTTATGTCACCGAGCAACTTGAAGGCCGCGAGGGACCTGTCATCGCAGTCTCTGACTACATGCGCACCGTCCAAGACCAAATTCGACCCTGGGTCAATGCCCCATTTGCGTCTTTGGGCACCGACGGCTGGGGCATGTCTGACACTCGAGGGGCACTGCGACGACACTTCCTGGTCGATGCCGAGTCCATCGCGGTTCAGACACTGTCTTGCCTGGCAGAGGCTGGTCAGGTGGATTCTGACCTGGTGCGCCAAGCCATTGAGCGATATCAATTACATGATCCAGCGGCAGCTGATGCAGGCAACACCGAAGGTTCTGGGTGAGCATGAACAACGACCCCAAGCGGTTCCTGCGCTACCTCAATGCCGAACGAAACGCGTCGTTGTTGTATCGATCCCTGGCTGAAACAACAACGGGTGAACGCAAGGAAGCCTTAATAGAGCTCGCAGAAATCGAAGATCGCCACGCGGCCCACTGGATTGAAAAGCTCACCGAGTACGGCGTTGACATTCCACCCGCACCAACGTCCCTGGATCCCAATGATGCAGCCATGGTTGCCCGTGCCAGGGCTGCCGGATTGAACACCGTCTTGGGCCAGTTGGAAGAAAACGAAGGTGCCGACGCTGGCATGTACGACGACGAACCTGAAGCCCTCTCCACCATGCCTGAGGACGAACGCGAACATGCTGAAGTGTTTCGCAAAATGATGCAGGGGACGCCGAACCCCATGGCAGGTGTCACGCGCACCGCAAATCGTAATAGCACCGAGCAGTGGCACAAAGTGGACAAGTCGGGTTCCGTCCGAGCCGCGATCTTCGGTGTCTCTGATGGCCTAGTTTCAAACACCGCACTGGTCATGGGTTTCGCCGGTGCCAGCCTTGCTGGGTCGCTGGATAACAGCACCGTACTTTTTGCCGGGCTCGCCGGTCTCCTGGCCGGTGCATTCTCCATGGCGGCAGGTGAGTACGTCAGCGTTGCAAGTCAACGGGACCTATTCCGCCGCGAGATCGAAATGGAAGCCCAAGAATTGCGGGACAAACCCGAAGAAGAAGCAAAAGAACTTGAACTAATTTACCGAGCAAAAGGCCTCAGCAAGGAACAAGCACGCGAGGTATCGCAGCAGATTATGTCTGACCCCAAGACGGCTCTGGAAACATTAGCCAGAGAGGAACTGGGGCTTGATCCCGATGAACTCGGTAACCCCATAAAGGTAGCCATTTCAAGTTTCCTTGCTTTCGCTCTTGGAGCCAGCGTTGCTGTTATTCCTTACGCACTCTTCTCGGGAGCCACGGCCTTCTTCACCGCAATTGCCCTTGCAATTATTTCACTGTGCGTGGTTGGTGGTCTCGTGGGCAAATACTCCGGCCGCGGCATCATTTTCAGCGCCATGCGCCAACTCCTTTGGGGAGTGGGGGCCGCGGGAGTCACTTACATCGTGGGAAGTGTGATCGGCGTCAACATTGGCTAGGTCTGGTCACACGGCATGAGCAGTTCGCAACTCACCCAGCAACTGGCTCACGCAACTGGCGAACTCGCAACGGCGGCCGCGGCCGAGATGGAACGATCACTCCCCTGGTATCGAGAACTCGGTGCACAAGAACGCTCATGGGTTGGCCAAGTCGCACAGGCCGGCATCCAGGCATTCATCGACTGGTTCGCCGATGGAAAAGACACCTCAGCGTTGACCTCAAATGTTTTTGGTGCCGCTCCTCGCGAATTGGCTCGTGCAATCACTTTTGAACAGACCGTTGATCTCGTGCGAACCACGATCGCAGTTGTTGAGCAATCGATCGAGCACTTCACATT
>JBDQMZ010000178.1:0-3505 GCA_040261955.1 Candidatus Nanopelagicales bacterium | reverse complement strand
TGGATTGCGCTCACTTGTGCTTGTCGGTGGTGCAGCGCCTGGAGCATCCGATGCTGACGTTGCGCGTGAAGCGGGTGTACCGTCCTGGAAAGTCAAAACGTTACGAAACCAATGGTCACGGTGGAGTGGTGATCAGCGTCGACTGGCGTCAATGATTGTGGCGCTGTCGCAGGCTGATCCGGCGATGAAAGGCGGAGTGGCGATCGGGAGTGCACTTGACCCAGAGCAGAAACTTTTCGAGCTTGAGAAATTAATAACCCGCGCCAGTAGTTAGCGCGGGTTATTAGAAAAGTTGTTGATTTAGAGCGAAGCAGCCTTCTTGGAAATAGAAGACTTGCGGTTAGCGGCTTGGTTAGAGTGAATAACACCCTTGCGCACTGCAATGTCGAGTTCGCGATTAGCGGCGCGTGCGGCTTCGTTTGCTGCGGCGGCATCGCCACTGTCGGCTGCCTCGCGGAACTTGCGCACAGCGGACTTCAGTGAGGACTTCACAGACTTATTGCGAAGACGTGCCTTCTCATTGGTGAGAATGCGCTTCTTTTGCGATTTAATATTCGCCATAACGTTTTTAGACTCTTTCAGCTCAGCGGTAAAGATCTCGTTGAAGTACAGATCTTGGTTTGAAAATTGGGGTGGATCCGTTGGTAGTGCCTGCACAGACTACCCCTAGGTGAGTTCTCAGGGGTATCGGGGGCTCAGGAGGGCTGTTTCCGGGGTGAGCTTGGAGCAGGTCTGCTCGGTCGGGGTTTGAACCATAGGGCATACTCAGCCGAGTCGTCCACGCCACATTTCGGCCACAATTAAAGGAACTCTTTGACTAGCAGCCAGTCCGGTCCCGTCCCAGGAACCACGAATCCTGAGATTGTGCGCAATTTCTGCATAATTGCCCACATTGACCATGGGAAGTCGACATTGGCCGACCGGATGCTCCAGCACACGGGTTTGGTTGACGCCCGCTCCATGAGAGCTCAGTACCTCGATCGCATGGATATCGAGCGTGAGCGTGGCATCACAATCAAGTCACAGGCCGTTCGCCTGCCCTACACAGCTGTCTCAGGGGAGCAGTACGTATTGAACCTGATTGACACCCCAGGTCACGTGGACTTCACCTATGAAGTGTCGCGGTCCCTGGCCGCATGCGAGGGGGCTGTTCTTTTGGTGGACGCGGCTCAGGGCATTGAGGCGCAGACTCTGGCAAATCTGTATTTGGCCATGGAAAATGACCTCGAAGTCATTCCCGTGCTGAACAAGATTGATCTGCCAGCCGCACAGCCTGAGAAATACGCCGCTGAAATCGCGCACATCATTGGGTGCTCGCCGGACGATGTCCTGAGAGTTTCTGCCAAGACAGGTGAAGGTGTGAGCGAACTGCTTGAGCGGGTAGTGGAAAAGATCCCTGCACCACAAGGTGACCCCAATGCGCCCGCACGCGCATTGATCTTTGACTCGGTCTATGACACCTATCGTGGCGTTGTCACCTATGTCCGTGTTGTTGATGGCCGTATCGCAACTCGCGACAAAATCGAAATGATGTCACTTGGCACAACCCATGAACTCCTTAAAGTCGGTGTGATTTCACCTGAGCCGATTGCCACCGCGGGACTTGGTGTTGGTGAAGTGGGCTATCTCATTACTGGCGTGAAAGATGTGCGCCAGTCGCGAGTCGGTGACACGGTAACAACGGCGCTGCGCGGTGCCACTGAATCTCTGGGGGGATACCGCGATCCCAGGCCCATGGTTTTTTCCGGTTTGTATCCACTTGACGGTTCGGACTATCCCGAACTCCGCGATGCTTTGGACAAATTAAAACTTAACGATGCCGCCTTGACCTATGAACCTGAAACATCTCTTGCCTTGGGTTTCGGTTTTCGTTGCGGATTCCTCGGCTTGCTGCACCTCGAGATTGTGCGCGAGCGGCTGGAGCGCGAATTCAATCTTGATTTGATTTCCACTGCACCGAACGTGATTTACCGAGTCGTGACAGATGCGGGCAAAGAAATCGTTGTGACGAATCCAAGTGAATTCCCTGATTCCAAGCTCGCTCAGATTTTTGAACCCATCGTTCGCGCAACGGTGATCCTGCCGTCAGAGTTTGTCGGTGCGGTCATGGAGCTGTGCCAGCAGCGTCGCGGGACTCTGCTGGGTATGGATTACCTGTCAGAGGACCGGGTTGAGCTGCGTTACACGTTACCTCTCGCTGAAATTGTTTTTGACTTCTTCGATCAACTCAAATCAAAAACTCGCGGTTATGCATCATTGGATTACGAACCAACAGGTGAGCAGGACGCAGACCTGGTCAAGGTCGACATCCTGTTGCACGGCGACCCTGTAGATGCATTCAGTGCAGTGGTCCACCGTGACAAGGCTTATGCCTATGGAGTTTCCATGGCGCAAAAGTTAAAGGAACTCATTCCACGCCAGCAATTTGAGGTACCCATTCAAGCGGCCATTGGTTCACGAATTATCACCCGTGAAACTGTGCGAGCAATGCGCAAAGACGTTCTTGCAAAATGCTATGGCGGCGATATCTCACGCAAGCGTAAATTGCTGGAGAAGCAAAAGGAGGGCAAGAAGCGCATGAAGATGGTGGGACGCGTTGAGGTTCCACAGGAAGCATTCATCGCTGCGCTATCGACCTCAGACGCACCTGCCAAGAAATAACTCGGTGGGGCACAAATCATGACTGCGCTGTCGCTCTATGTACATGTACCGTTTTGCGCGAGTAGGTGCGGTTACTGTGATTTCAACACCTATACGGCCAAAGAATTGGGCTCAGGAGTTGATCAAGAAAATTTTCACGAGTTTCTGATCCGTGAGATCAAGATTGCATCAGAACATTTGGGGGATCGACCCGTTGATTCAGTGTTTATCGGGGGTGGAACACCGACCCTCATTGGTGCGTCCGCGTTGAACTCGGTGTTGGAGAGCATCGGAAATTCATTCAATCTTGCACCAAATATTGAGATAACAACAGAAGCCAACCCTGACTCCGTTGATGCGCTCATGCTCGAGCAATTGCGTGCAGGTGGATTTACACGCATCTCATTGGGCATGCAGAGCGCCGCGAGCAATGTGTTGAAAGTGTTGCAGCGAACACACACTCCCGGTGCAAGTGTCAGTGCGGCCAAGCTTGCTCGCGCCGCTGGATTTGATCACGTGAACCTTGATCTGATTTATGGCACGCCGGGGGAGTCAGATCAAGATGTTCGCGACAGTGTGAGCGCGGTGATTGATGCTGGTGTTGACCATGTCTCGGCCTACTCACTCATTGTTGAGCAGGGAACTCCGTTAGCGCGGCAAGTGGCTCGTGGTGAGCTCCCAGCACCCGACGATGACATTTGTGCTGACCGATACGAAATCATTGACACAATGCTTGGGGCAGCGGGCTTTGATTGGTACGAGGTTTCTAACTGGGCGAGACCGGGCGGTGAGTGCACCCACAATCAGGCCTATTGGCTGAATTCGGATTGGTGGGGAATCGGACCCGGCGCACACAGTCATGTCG
>JBDQMZ010000177.1:0-3613 GCA_040261955.1 Candidatus Nanopelagicales bacterium | reverse complement strand
GTGTTTGTCATTGCCACGATTTTGACACCAGTGGCCGTTGCTGGGCACTGGGCTCATTCCACTGTCCTTGATGCAGAGCGCTACATCGAAACTGTCGGACCTATCGGTGACAGTCCAGAAGTCCAAGAAGCTCTGGCAGAAGTTGTCACCGATGCCATCCTTGAACGCATTGACACCGAAGAACTCGTCAGTGAATTTCTCGGGGGAATTCTGCCTGGTGGTGGCGTCCTCGGCGACGCATTAGCCGGACCAATTGCCTCGGGCATCAACTCATTGATTGGTAACGCGGTCACCGCGTTCATCACATCTGACGCATTCTCCAAAGCATGGGTAACACTCAACACCGCCGCGCAAAAGGGACTCGTTGCTGTTCTCTCCGGTGATCCGAGTGGCCCCATTGAAATTCAAGGCGACAACTTAGTTCTGAACCTTGATCCCCTTCTTGAGTTGGCACAACAGAAACTCGTCGAACAGGGAATCAGTTTCGCTGAAAATATTTCTATCCCTGCAACAGACGCACAATTCACTTTGATGAGTGTTCCTGCCTTGGATCAGGCTCGCACCGTCTATTCCTTCTCTGCACCTGCATTGAACTGGGTCGTCGTATTCATTGCCTTGCTGTTCATCATTTCAATCTTGCTCGCCCGCCGTAGAGCTCGAACAAGCGTCGCTGCCGGCATTGCCGTAATGGTCAACGCAGTTGTGATTTATGCACTGGTTTCCACTGGTGAAGAAGTCTTCACCAACCAATTCAAAGGCAGTATCTTCGAGGGTGCCTCGGTAGTTGTCTATCAAAACTTCTTGGCTTATCTAGTCGCAGGGCTTTGGGCGCTATTTGGCCTGGGCCTCATCATCGTCATCGGTGGTTGGCTCTCCGGTCACACCCGTTCGGCCGAGTACATCCGCGGACACTTCACCAACGGGCTATTTGAAATCGCTGAACGCACTGGACTTCATACCGGTGAAAAACTCGGACCTTATGCTCCATGGATCCGTTGGGGTGTGATCGTTGTGTGGCTGGTTCCACTTCTCAGTGGCACATATCTGGGCAGCGTGTCCGGACTCCTCTATACGCTGCTGATCGCCGGCGTGTGGACCGTCCTAGAAATTCTCATCAGGGCTGGCGTGCAGCCCACCAGGCAAGAAGTTCTTGTTGTGCAAGTTGAGGAGATAGAGGTCCTCGATCAAGCCTAAGTTCCAATAGGTATTTATAGGCTTCACCAACTTCACGGCCCGGACTAATTCCGAGTATCTCCATGATTTGTTGTCCATCAAGATCTGGGCGAATTGCATTGAGTTCCTCCTGCTCTTCAAGAACCTCAATGCGTTTTTCCAAACTGTCGTAGGCCATTTGAAGGCGTGCTGCACGATTCCTATTGCGGGTCGTTGAATCAGCCCTGGTGAGTTTGTGTAGTCGAGATAACAACGGTCCCGCGTCACGGACATAACGACGCACAGCGGAATCAGACCATTCACCCGTTCCATACCCATGAAAACGCAGATGCAACTCAACAAGTCGTGAGACATCGTCAATTTGCTCATTGCTAAAACGCAAGGCCTTCATTCGCTTCTTGGTCATGCGAGCGCCAACAACCTCATGGTGGTGGAATGACACACGACCATCAGACTCAAACTTTCGGGTTTTGGGTTTACCAATATCGTGCAAAAGTGCCGCAAGACGCAAAGTGAGGTCCCGCTCCATGTGTGGTTCGTGTGACTTTTCAAGTTCAATCGCCTGCTCAAGCACTTTCAGTGTGTGCTCATAAACATCTTTATGGTGGTGATGCTCGTCCTCTTCCAACTGCAACAGTGGTAGTTCGGGCAAAACATACTCAGCAAGGCCAGTTTCAACAAGAACGGTTAGTGCAAGCCGGGGATTGTCAGAGAGAATCATTTTGATGAGTTCATCTCTAATTCTTTCTGCTGAAACTATTTCAATCCGTGATGCTTGCTCTTTAATTGCATCCGCGACTTCGGGTACAACCTCAAAACCCAACTGTCCCGCGAAGCGAGCCGCACGCATCATGCGCAAAGGGTCATCATCAAAAGAGATCTGCGGACTTAGTGGGGTTCGAATTCTCCTTGCCGCGAGATCATCAAGACCGTCGTACAGATCCGTGAATACGAGGTCCGGCAAAGTGAGTGCCATGGAATTAATGGTGAAATCCCGACGGCTGAGATCCTCAGCGAGGCTGGTGCCAAACTTCACCATCGGCTTGCGAGAGTCCTCATCATAATTTTCTGTGCGGTAGGTCGTGATTTCAATTTGACGGTGATCCTTGAGTGCGCTGATGGTTCCAAATGCGATTCCGGTGTCCCAGGTATTTTCAGCCCAACCCTTGAGGAGCTGCAGAATCTGCTCCGGATGGGCATTTGTGGTGAAGTCCAGATCGGACAGATCGGTCACTCGACCCAGAAATGCGTCCCGCACGGGACCACCAACGAGTGCGAGGTCATAACCGCCAGCGCTGAAAATGGCACCTAATTCGGTGAGTAATCCAGCCACCGGAGCCAGGCTTGTTATCGCTTGGCGCTGCAGGGAAGTGGACATGGCAGCCAAGGTTACCCACCCCTTGCGTTTATCCTCACCATATGGTGTTTCCACGAAGCAAGGCCCGTGCCTTGTCCCTGTGGATCATGGGTCTCACAATTTGCTCGGTCTTTCTTTCCCTCGCCGTCGGGATCCCTCAGGCACCCAAGGCCTCCGCGGACCCCTTGGGCTCAGCCATCACCGTTGTTCTCGACACATTCACCCCCGTTGTTCCGGTCAGGGGTGAGACTTTGCGCATCTCGGGGAGGCTGGTCAATACATCCAGTGAAGTGATTGAGGGTGTTTCCGTTCGATTGGGTGTGTCTGCATCTCCTTTGACCAAACGCTCTGCCATAACCTCAATTTCAGCCCTCGAGTTGAACCCTGAAGCGGAACCTATTGATTATTTCTTGAACAGGACTCGCGTCGATGTCACCGAATCCATGGCACCGGGCGAGGAAAAGACCTTCGCCCTCTCCGAACCCTTTGTTTCACTACCACTGGGCAAAGATGGTGTTTATCCCCTTATGGTCGAGGTTCTTGGGAAGCAAAAAGGTGTTGATGTCTCCTCGCAGCGACAAGGAGGTCTGCGCACGTTCATTCCGTGGATGAATTCAGGGACGGACAAGATCTCGCTCGTATGGCTATGGCCATTGATGAGCGCTCCAGCAACCCAAGCCAATGGCGTTCTACTCAACGAAAACACCCCTCGGGCACTCATGCCTGGGGGGCGATTGGAATCGCTACTCACTCTCGGTGCGGAAAATCCTGCAAAAGTCAGTTGGATTATTGACCCCGCGCTACTCCAAAGCGCCCAAGAGATTGCCTCTGGCTACCAAGTCCGATCGGGTGACACGGTCAGCGTCGGTGATCTCTCACAGGGTGCGCAAGATTGGCTGGGTCGAGTGTCCGATGTCCTCATTGCATCAAGTACCCAGAATGAGTCAGATCGAGTTCCCGCGCGCGTAGTTCCCTATGCCAACATCGATGCCAGTGCACTCCAGCGGGCAGACATGAATGTTGACCTCGTTAGGGCTACCACGATGGCACCAGTGATGGCCGGCTCAATTCTTGGCAATCCCG
>JBDQMZ010000176.1:0-3077 GCA_040261955.1 Candidatus Nanopelagicales bacterium | reverse complement strand
TTTCTCAAGTGACTGCCAATCAACGGGCGCATCCGCGCCGTCGATTTTTATTGTCGAGCCAAGTAATGCTCCAGCCTCGGATTCATTAATGATGATCGACGAGAGAAATGGCAGACAGGGTAGGACTAATTCGCGGGTGACTTCTGCGTCAAGGTGGACCATCTCCATATTCGTTGCAATGCCAGCCTCTCGTGCGCGTTGCAGAACTTCGACCCACTGGCTTGATTTTCCGGGTAAATGGGAATCAGCCAACTTGTGTATTCCCGGAGCGCCAACATGAAGAATCCGAGGCGAGTGGCGGTCGAGATCAATGAGGTCAAAATTAAGGTCTTCATTTGAGCCTGCATGGAAAAGGAACGTTCGCTTACCATTCGAATTCAAAGTTAATGCATCTGCGTAACCCGTCAGTTTGGTCTCAGAGCGTTGCATGCGTGAGTTGGTTATCTCAAAAGCATCCGTTTGTTCAATAATGAACTGACCATCAGCATCCTGCCCAATGCAAGTAATGGTCTCTACGGGAAGACTCGGATCAAGTTGTCTCAGATTGAATGCAATATTGAGGCCAGGACCGCCCGTGCTCTTTGAGATTTCATCGATAGCAACAAGTGACTCAAGTTCGGGTAAGTGATCAATTTTTTTGGTGTAGTCAACTGTCGCTGTGCCAATGCACAACACTCCTCTTCGCATTATTCAGCCCTAAGTATTGGAACTGTGATTGCGAGATCGTCCTCCAACGTCCGTTGCGAGGGTATGCCCTGACGTTCAAGAATTTCGTGGTACTGCTCGACGGCTTGAACGGGAGTAATTGATCCCTCAATTACAGGGCGCATCAGTGCCACAAGATCGAGTTGTGACTCCGAACGCTGAATCTTGCGTCCAAAGAGTGCGACTCGAGCGCCCGCTTGCTCACCACGCCGAAGTAATTCAAATGTGTCGCGTGTGGTTCCAGCGGAACCACCCAGCAAACCGACAACCAGTGTTGCATCGTGCCCTGAGAGTTCCTGGAGATGAATGCTTCCGTTGTAGGGGATCTTGAGAAAAAGGGGACGCTCGGCCTGGGTGACTCCAGCTAGCGCTCTAATGATGCTGTCGTTCAAAAAGCCACCAAAGTCCGAGGGACTCAGATTATGCGGGGCATTGGGATTGAACACCTCCAAGAAGTGACGAACTCCAAGCTTTGCCGAGTGAATTCGAAATTCTTTGTAGGCTTCCAAAGAGCGTAAGTCCGCATCCAGATCATTGTTGAACGTTAAGGAGTACAGAGCCAAATCGCAGAATCCTCGTGTTCTATCGAGGTTCACTGACTGAAACGGTCTTGATGGGGAGGTTTGATAACCAGATGATCTGGGGTTCCAAATATCCGTTGCATCATTGCCACGGATGGCCAATGTAACTTGCTCATTATTACCCGATTTTTGAGCCAACTTTTCGATGTTGGCTGCCGAGGCAAGCATGATGTCAATCTGGCCTTGATCCATCAAGGCTTGCATTTGTCTGAGATGAACCTGACGTGTCGAGTAAACCTCAGGACCTGAATCCCCCATCTGGTGACCAGTGTTGGCTCCTGCGGCCATGAGCCCAACGGACATGTCGGCATCTTTGGCATCAGCGATAATGAAATCGGACGGTTGATATTTGCCAGCTAATATTCGAGAAATCTTGCGGTCGAGACTTCTTGTGGGCTTGTTTTTAGTTTTCGACACCGTCAGATCCTAACTACTCCAGTATCCAAAGTAAACAAATGTATTTTCCTGAGCCGAGCATTGATCCGTTGTTCAATATGTCCGCAGGACATTCCATCGCGAGGTGTGAAGCGTCTCGCGAAACTTGAAACCTTGAGTTAGATCTCTTGGTTCGTGGGCAACATCACGAGGTCCCTGATCGTAATGTGGCGCGGTGTGTTGAGCATAAACATCACAGCATCAGCAACATCCTCTGACCGCATACCTCGGCCAGCACTTACTTCGATTTCAATACTTGCATCGCCATTAGCAACTCCCCACAGTTCATTCAGCACGATACCTGGCGCTACAGCACCTAAGCGCACACCTGAACCCACCAGTTGCTGCCGGGTTCCATGAACGAACGCCTGAACCGCATGTTTCGTGGCCGAGTAGATGGGCTCCCAAGCAATTACCTGGTGACCAGAGACCGAACTCGTCACAATAATGTCGCCCGCTCCTTGTTCAATCAGGTGAGGCAATGCTGCGTGAACCGAGTGCATAACACCTAACACATTCGTTCGTCCGATTGCATCGACTCGACTGGCATCCACTTCCCAACCTTTTTCCGGGAGGTACAGGCCCGCATTTGCCAGCAGTACGTCAAGCCGTCCATGTGCCTCGATTGCCCGAGCGACGGCAGCCTGTGCCGTCTCTGAATTGGCAATGTCACCTGTGACAATTTCAGGAGGGTGGATGAACTCAGACGCCACACTGTTCAGCCGAGATCGATCGCGACTAACGAGCACAAGCTTCACTCCTGCACGATCCAAGGCATGAGCGCAGGCTCGGCCAATGCCCGAACTCGCTCCCGTAACAATTGCTACTTTGGTTGTTGCGCTCATTGGTACTCCTTTGTTCAGTGCACTTAGTTCAGTGCTCAGTTTGCAGTTACTCGAATCCCAGTGCCTGACGTCGATACGTTTCATCGGGCCGTTTATCAATGCGTTCAACTTGCTCGGCGGGGAGAAAGTTTGGCCCCCCAGCCGAGAGGGTTCCGTGCAATATTCGTGCGTTCTTTACTGCCATCTCGGTTACTTGCAGGGCCTCGCGAGGAGAGTCGGCTGTGACAAATAAACCATGATTTGCAAGGTAGATTACCTTTGGCGCTACACCCTCCTGATCCATGAAAGTGATGACTGAACTCCGAACCGCCTTTGCCAAAGGAACCCCCGGATCTGTGTAGGGAACAAGCACCTGGCGCTTCCCCAGCATCACGATCGCATCCGGATAGAGCGCGCCCTCGACAAGAAGGCCAGCATTTACGGAGCATGTCAGCATGTTCACAGGCGTCGGGTGCGTATGAGCAATTACTTGCGCCGGAGTCAAGTCATAGATGACGGCATGAAGAATTGC
>JBDQMZ010000175.1:0-4383 GCA_040261955.1 Candidatus Nanopelagicales bacterium | reverse complement strand
TGATCTCACGATCCCGCATCCGCGGGCATTTGAGCGGTCATTTGTCACGGTGCCCTGGAGTGAAATTGCGTTACCAAGTAAGTTTCGTGACCTTCCCGGGCATGGGAGCATTGATCAAGTCCCAAGTGCTCGTGAATCACTGACTGTAATCCCAGAAAGGCTGGATGCGTGATGGGTCAAACCAAGCTCTCTCACCTGGCCATCATTTTTGTTGTCCTTGGTGCCATTGGGTGGGCAAGCGCAGAAATAGTTCAAGGCCAAACGGGGCGAAGTATCCCGGTGCCGAGCCTTGCGCCTGCTGCTCTCTGGATTCTCGGGGTCAGCGTTGGGCTCTGGACTTTTTTTGCCAAACCTCGACTCGAACGCAAACCGGGTGCCCAGCCGTTCCCGCCGTTAGCGTCTGCGCGCATTGCAGTTCTAGCCATGGCTGCGAGTCGCACCGGTGCGGTCATTGCTGGGTTTTATCTTGGAGTCGCCCTCGTCGCTGTTGGGCAATCTGCAACACCGGCCGGATGGTCAGCCATGATTTCGGCATTTCTCGCAGCCATCGGGTCCATCATTCTGGTGGTTTCGGGCTTGTGGCTGGAATCAATGTGTGTTGCGCGGAATGAGGATGGGTCACAAAGCTAACTTCTTGCCCAATTAATGTACATAATGTACATAAATGCCATGAGTGCACCCACGGAAATAAGCATTACCCAGGCGCGCAGTGAACTCGCTGAAGTTATAGACCGGGCGCGCATGAATCACGAGCCCGTCTACCTCATGCGACACGGCCAGCGAGTTGCCGCAATTGTCGATTCATCTGATTTAGCTCGGCTTCTTGAGCTCGCCGAGGGCATGAGCGACATTCTTGAGGCCCAGGAAGCCCGCAACGAAATGCACGAGACGCAGACACTGCCAATCCCATGGGAGTCGGTCAAGGCGGACCTCGGACTTTTATGAGATATCAGGTGGTTTTATCGCCACATGCCGCACGGGCCTTGCGCAAATGCGACCCTCAGGCGCGTCGACGAATCCAAGCCGCAATTGAGTTATTGGCTGACAACCCGAGACCACCGAGTGCAGTCGCCCTGGTTGGAGCAGGGTTCGCATGGTGTGTTAGTACAGGCGACTATCGGGTAATTTATGAGATTTACCAAGGTGAACTCGTCATCTTGGTAATGGCCGTGGGAAATCGAAAAGATATCTATAAAAGACTTCGCTAACTTTCTATCCAGCGGCGAGATCGTGACCAGCCGGGTTCAGGGTTCAGAAACTCGGGGTCTATGGGTACTCTGCACCCATGAGCGAAAACATCCCGTTGGAAGACCTTCCATTTGATGAACTCCGCCACAAGGCATTTCATCTGGCGGAGAAGAAACTCGACATTGGATTCTTCACGGATGTCTTTGGTCACATGCCCGGCATGGTGGCAATTGAGGGCGAGGGCGGTGACCTCGGTTCAATCGGTGGCACGTTCATTGAGACAGTGCGCGCTGCCAAGCAAATGTTTGGCCACGGGGAGATTGACCCCGAAATCGAGCCACTGCTGCGTGCTCGGTTTGCTACCTACATTCGCGCTAACGATCCAAGTCACCAATAACAATAAAAGTACTTTTTATTGCCGCGGGCAATTGATCAATGTGAAGTCCCGCAAGAGTTTTGGTGAGTGCATCAAAGTTGTTGAAGGATGCCGAGCGCAACTTTAAACGCCATGGTGTTTTATCTCCTGCGCTGACCAGTAGCCATCCGTTGATACCCGTGGGGCCTTCACTCCAGGAGTACGTGGTTCCTTCGGGGGCGCGTACCACTTTGGGTAGAACGACATTGACGTCCGTTGCAGGGGATCCGTTGATGGCACTCACACACTGATCAATGAGATTCGCGCTTTGCTCCAACTCATGTGTGAGTTGTAGGAACCGCGACCTCGCATCACCATCAACGGGCGCAGTGTTGTCAAGAAATTCCAATTCCGAATACAACATATATGGACTTGCGAGTCGAAGGTCATTGGCCAGTCCACTTGCATGACCAACAGGGCCGCTCGCGCCGTGACCCAGTGCACTTTCCATGCCAAGTACCGCAACACCGGCAAGATCCGCCGCGTCAATGGAATCTCTCCATGCAGCGAGATGACCTGCGATGTCAGTGGCAACCGCTCCTGCAGCGCTAATGAGCCCTGGATCAAGGTCGTGCGCAACGCCACCGATGCGGGCAAACATGGGGTGCACCCGATTGCCAGTTGCGGATTCAAACCACACGGTGATTTTTTCGCGCAAGGTGCGGCAGTCGCGTGACTGAGAATCGGTAACGGTCCCCACAAGGAATGCCAAGTGAGCGTTCATTCGCGTGAATTCTGCCATGAGCATTCGAATCCACGTGGCACGAACGGGTGGCGTGATGCCCATGGCGGTTTCCAACGTGAGTGCAACTCCGAGTTCTGATGCAAATGGGGAAAACCAGTCATGGCGGTTGGCCAACATCATGATCTGTTTGTAGTCGCGGGCCTCAAATAGTTTCTCCGCTCCGCGATGCATGAAACCGATGCGCGGTTGCGCAGAAAGAATCGTGTCACCTTCGAGGGTCAGGTGCAGTTGAAACCCACCCTGCGAAATTGGGTGGAACTCGCCGAGATCCAGTGTTATGTCCCCGGGAGCAAGGCCGACGCCAACAACTACCTCTCGCACGAGTTCTCTTTCACAACGGCATCGTTGCATGCCTCATGCAAGCGGCTGAAACAGCCACCGAAAGTCACTGGCCATGTGAGGTTGCTCGAGAATTGCAGGCGGTAGTCCCAGTTCGGCTCCGGTCTCAATGAGTGAATCAACGCTGACGTGGGCGGTGATATTCATTGAGCCATCGGGAACAGGTCGCTTGGCCCTGCCGTGTGAGTAACCAACCAAGGTGCCGGAATCAAAGAGCCCTGATTGCCGTTGCTCGAGCGTGTGTGAGTAGTCGATCGCAATGGCGCTGCCGTGATCAAAAAATTTTAGCAAGGTTTCCCACGCTCGATCGCGGGCCAAGCCCACTTCACGCCGGGCACCAATCACTGTTGCTGGCCACCACTTCTCCAGCCAGAGGCGTTCATTGTTGTTGACCTGAGCACCCAGTTGTTCATGCCCCGTCTCGGGATCAACGAGGACACTGCAAAAGTTCAGGTCAGCATCCACTTCAGCGACCGTGCAGGGGATGTCATCAAGGAACTCATGTGCGATCACAACACCATTACCTCCGCGCGGTACCAGCTCGCGGGCATCGCCATCGGTCAGGTTGTGTGCCGTAACGGTCCAGTCGTGGCCCGATTCCACAGCAGCGGCATGCAGATTATGGCTGAGTTGATTGTTTCCCGCCCCCACATCAAGGACTGTGAACACAGGTGGCGAACCGAGTGAGAGAAAAGTTTCGAGTGCGACCTGGAAAATTCTTTGACTTATGGCAGGGGAGTCCATAACGCTCGTGCGAAAGTGATTCTCCGGGTTTTGTTGTGTGCGATAAAAGCCCGAAGCCCCGTAGTGCGCGGATTCCCAGGCCTGCTGCCACGGGATGTATGGGGCCATAGTTGGTGACGCTAGTGACCCCTAGGCTTTCAACATGGACTCGCCCCCACGACTGCGCGTCGGTGTTGTCAGTGCTGGCCGGGTCGGTGCAGTGCTGGGGGCAGCGTTGCGCAGTGCCGGACACGTATTGACCGGGGTTGCTGCCGTTTCAGATATATCCCTCTTGCGGGCTGAGGCGCTCCTTCCCGGTGTCCCCGTCTTGCCCGCGGACCAAGTGGCGGGGGATTGCGAGTTACTGATTCTTGCTGTGCCTGATGACGTATTACCAGGACTTGTCGATGGATTTGCCCGCGCAGGAATCTTTCAGGCTGGGCAGTTCGTGGCTCACACCTCGGGTGGGTACGGCATTGGCGTGCTGGAGCCGGCGACCCTGTGTCAGCCAATGGCAATTCACCCGGCCATGACATTCACGGGGACAAGTGTTGATTTGAGCCGGTTGCATGATGCACCGTTTGGAGTCACGGCACCCGAAAATGTCAGGCCAGTTGCTGAAGCACTCGTTGTTGAGATGGGTGGTGAACCGGTATGGGTACCTGAGGAAGCCCGCGCGGTGTATCACGCGGCCATGGTGCTCGGGTCCAATTACATGAATGTTTTGGTGAATGAATCGCTCTCGTTGTTGCGCGAGGCAGGGATGGAAAACCCGACGCGCCTTCTCACTCCACTGCTGAGTGCATCACTGGACAATGCATTGCGCTACGGCGACAAGGCACTCACCGGACCGGTGGCCCGAGGAGAATCGGCAACAATTGCTACCCATCTCGATGCACTGGCGCACCGACCCAGCACGCGAAATGCTTATCAGGTGCTCGGCAGGCTCGGTGTTGACCGCGCACTCGATGCT
>JBDQMZ010000174.1:0-3722 GCA_040261955.1 Candidatus Nanopelagicales bacterium | reverse complement strand
GGTCGCGCATGAGTTCATGACGCGCCACTTCCTCTAGTGCCTTGTCATCTTTGCTCACCAAATGGCGATGCCAGGTCTCGGGAAACCAAAAGAAAGTCATGAGGAATGCCGCAGCTCCTGCCACCGCCAAGACTGCGAACACCCCGTGCCAGTCAATAACTTGAAGTGCCAACGCCCCAATAAATGGACCGATGATAGGTGCGAGCACAGCGGCAACTAGCAAGCGAGAAAGTGCCTGGGCTGTAAAAGGACCTGTTGTGCGGTCACGTATTGAGGCCCTCGCGAGCACCACCCCGGAGGCACCTGCAAATCCCTGTAGGAATCGCAAGACCACCAAGGCCGGTAGTGATGGTGCAAAGGCACAAAGAACACTAAGGATCACAAATAGTCCGGTGCCAATGAGGGCCGGCATTCGTCGACCCACATGATCACTCAGGGAACCAATAACCAATTGCCCTATCGCGATGCCAATGAGGGCCGCGGAAACAGTTAATTGGGTCGCGGAGGTTGACGAGTCAAATGCCAATGCAATGGCGGGCAAGGCTGGGACAAATAGATTTGTAGCCAACGGGGTAATCATGGTGAGCGCACCCAATACGAGATAGCCCCTCAGTGATATGGGGCTCTTACCGGCGATGCTCATAGGGACCCGAGTCTCTCACGTGGTCCTGCAAAAGTATTGGGTCCCAGTCAGCAAATGACTGGGACCCAATTTAGAACTTGTCAGTGTCTGCCTATTTTTGAACCAAAGCTAAAACTCGACAAGGGCTGCCTGATCCCTTAACAATGGGAAGTGGTGCAACAACCACGACTGCACCCGTGATGGGAAGCTTGTCCAGGTTGCGTAATTGCGTCACACCACACTTATTTGCACCCATAAACATGTTGTGGCAAGGAAATGGTGGGTCAAATGCCATGGCACCACCCGCATCTGTTCCAACGGTTTCCACACCCCACCCAAGAATCTCACTCTCAGAGAGGTACTTGGCGGCTTCTGGTGTTACCCCTGGGGTGTGCGGGCCATTTTCGTCGGCATTTGCAAATGCAACAGGATCATCACCGTACTGTGACCAACCGGTGCGGAACAGGAACCATGAGTGTGGAGGGATGGGACCATTCTCTGCTTCCCAAGCTTTCACATCTTCCAAGGTAAGACAGTAGTCAGGGTTTGCCGCCACCTCTGCGGTTTTGTCAATGATTATGGCGGGGCCAACTAGACGCTGTGCCGGGATCTGGCTGACATCGTCTTTGTCCTGGCCCGTTACCCAGTGAATAGGAGCATCGACGTGTGTGCCTGTGTGCTCACCCGTGTGAACGTTATTCCAGTACCACGCGGGACCACGATCGTCATATCGACTGATCTCTTCGAGCTCGAATACAGCGGTCTGGCCAAATTCCGGTGGAAGCGCCAGCACGGGCGTCCCCGAATGAAGTGGTGAAGTCAAGTCAATTACTTGAACGGAGCCATCAACAATCGAGGCTGCTAATGAATTGAGATCTGTCATAACGTTGATCCTTCCAGTTTTCGGTGTGGGTACATTGTGTCGGTTTTACTGCCCTGGCCGCCAGCGTTTTGGCCTATCTGTCAGTTTCTCTGGCGCTCGCAATTCAAGACGCGGTTTTGGATCTTCATTGCGTCCTGCAGGGGGCTTACGGCTCCCAGCCGCGTATTGATTTGGCCACGGAACTCGATATTCCTGCTCTGTTGCTGCATGCAGAGTCCAGGCTGGGTCATAAAGATGCGGCCGGCCAAGAGCACAGAGATCCGCCCTTCCCGCAGCGATAATCGTGTTGACATCGTCCCAACTGCTGATTGAACCAACAGCCATCGTGGCAACTCCGGTCAGGTTTCGGATTCGATCCGCAAAAGGAGTTTGATACGAACGGCCGTAAGCAGGCTTAGCCTTTGGAGTCGTTTGGCCCGTTGAAACATCGACAATATCTACCCCGTGCTCAGCAAATACTCGGGCCATTTCCACCGATTCCTCGACGGATAGGCCATCGGGGACCCAGTCCGAGGCGGAGATGCGCACACTAATTGGCTTGCCCGCAGGCCACACGGCGCGAATGGCATCAAATACCTCGAGTGGGAAACGCATGCGGTTTTCTAGGCTGCCACCATATTCATCGGTACGTTGATTACTCACTGGAGTCAAGAAACTTGACATGAGATAACCGTGGGCGCAGTGGTATTCCAACAGATCAAATCCCGCCGCATCAGCATTTTGAGCGCCCGTGACAAATTCTTCAAGGACCGCATCCATGTCGGCTCGTGTCATTTCCCGTGGTACTTGGCTGTTGTCCAAATACGGAATGGGCGATGGGGCGATGATCTCCCAATTGCCGTCGGGAAGTGGCTGATCAATGCCCTCCCACATCAATTTTGTGGAACCCTTGCGACCTGAGTGACCTAATTGCACACCAATTTTGGACTCAGTCGTGTGCACGAAATCAACAATTTTTTTCCATGCGGTGACTTGTTCGTGATTCCAAATGCCACCGCATCCGGGGGTGATCCTGCCCTGCGGTGAAGTGCACACCATCTCTGTCATGACCAGGCCTGCACCTCCCAATGCGCGCGAGCCTAAATGCACCATGTGGAAATCACCAGGTATGCCGTCCACGGAACAGTACATATCCATGGGTGATACAACAACACGGTTGGGCAGTTCCAAGTCGCGCAATTTGAACGGCAGGAACATTGGGGGGCGTGGTGTGGTTCCAGCCGGAACACGACCACTCGCTATTTGATCACGCAAAAGCCACGAATCAACTTCTCGAACAAACGCTGGGTCGCGTTCGAGGAGATTGTCATAGGTGATTCGTCTGCTGCGTGTCATCAGATTGAAAGCAAACTGAACAGGCTCTTGAGCAGCGTATTGATTGATCTCCTCAAACCATTCCATGCTTGCTTGGGCGGATCGCTGAGTGCTCTTCACCACAGGAAGACGTTCTTCGTCATACGCCTTCAGTGCACTCTCAATTGTCGGTTGCTCCTGCAAACATGCAGCTAAACTCAGAGCATCTTCCATGGCGAGTTTTGTGCCCGAACCGATGCTGAAGTGTGCCGTGTGTGCTGAATCTCCAAGAAGTACAAGGTTGTCTTTTACCAATGTGCGGTTTCGAATCGTTCGGAAGGTTACCCATTTACTATTGTTCACGATCAATTCGTGACCATCGAGTACATCGGCAAAAAGTTCAGCTACTTTCTCAACACTCTTCATGTCACTGACACCGGGCGGCAATTCCTCTGACTCAAATTGATCAAACCCAGCGTTGCGCCACACGTCCTCATGCATTTCAATGATGAATGTGCTGCCTTTGTCATCCATGGGATAGGCGTGAATCTGCATGACTCCATAGGGAGTATTGCGGATGAAAAATTCGAATGCTTCAAAAACGAGATCCGTGCCCAGCCACATGAACTTGCATTGACGTGGATCGATCGTTGTTCCAAAGTCAGATTCAAAGGTTGAACGGATCCCGCTGTTGATACCGTCACTTGCCAACACAAGATCGTAGTTCGCCATGAGTTCTTCAACAGGAGGTGCTTCGGAATTGAAGTGAACGGGAACGCCATGAGCTGTGGCCCTCCGTTGCAGCACATGGAGCAACTCCTTGCGGCTCATTGCCGCGAAACCATTGCCGCCAATGGTGAACTGAGATCCATCAATGTCTACATCTACGTCATCCCAATAGGCAAATGAGCGGCCCATGTCCTC
>JBDQMZ010000173.1:0-20466 GCA_040261955.1 Candidatus Nanopelagicales bacterium | reverse complement strand
GGTAATAGTTGACGAACAAAGTGCAAGGTCGCGCCCGTGTCAGCGACATCGTCAGCAACCAAAACACGTTTGCCAGCAAGATCGGTCAGGTGCGGTGCATCGCCAATGAGAACTGGGTGCGCAAGAGTTTCCCCCGCATCGGTATAAAACTCAACATTGACGTGGCGGACATCCTTGATGTCCAAGGCGTATGCGATGCCCGCGGCAACAAAGAGACCACCGCGAACAACACCCAGGATTGCATCGGGGATCCAATCTTGATCAACAAGTGTTTGCGCAAGGAATCGAATGCCAACACCGAAGTCGGTGTAATCAAATATTTCTAATTCACTCTCTGGTGGCATTGCCATGGTGCGCGCCCGTTGAACCTATTCGACCTGTTAGAGCTGGGTGCGATGGAAGTTTGCAAATGACCGGCTCGGTGTTGGCCCACGTTGGCCTTGGTAGCGCGAACCATATTTCTCTGAACCATATGGGTGATCGGCTGGACTGGAGAGTCGGAATAAGCACAACTGCCCGATCTTCATACCAGGGAACAACTTGATGGGCAGGGTTGCGACGTTTGAAAGTTCGAGGGTTACGTGACCTGAAAAACCTGGGTCAATAAAGCCTGCGGTGGAATGTGTTAGCAACCCCAAACGTCCTAGGGATGACTTACCTTCCAAGCGGCCTGCAATGTCATCGGGCAGTGAGACGACTTCATAGGTTGACCCGAGAACAAATTCACCCGGGTGAAGGATGAATGGTTCATCACCCTCTGGCTCAATAAGCCTGGTGAGGTCTGCTTGCTCGATGCTGGGATCGATGTGCGGATAGCGGTGATTCTCAAACACCCTGAAGAGTCGGTCAAGTCGCACGTCAATGCTGGAGGGTTGAATCATTCCGGGATCAAAAGGCTCAATGCCTACCCGTTGGGCGTCGATTTCGGCGAGCAGGTCGCGATCAGATAGCAGCACGACACGAGATTATCGGGTTTGCTCACGCCGCGCGGCGATAGGCACCAGGTGTGAGGCCCAAAACCTTGTGAAACTGCCGGGTGAATGAGCTTTGGTCGTAGAACCCGCACTCCGCTGAGATGACTCCCAAGGTGAGGTTGGTCTGGGTGATCAATATGACGGCGTGCTCGAGCCGCAGGCGCTGGAGCAGCTGCTGTGGAGGCAGACCAAGGGTCCTTCTGGCCAAACGCTCAAGGGATGTGGTCGAGATCCCCGCCACCGCAGCCATGTCCGCCACCCGCCACTGAGCGTGAATCGATTCGCGTACCGCCCGAATCACCTTGGCCAAGCCAGCGTGGGTGCTGTTCACCTGGGAGTGGAGGTCCACCGAGAGCACAGCAATGCCAACCGCGTCACCTGTCGCTGAGCGAATAACCGCCTTGCTGGTGACATACCAACCCAACCGACCGTCAGCCCGAACAATGAGTTCGAGCTGGTTCTGCATGGGGCGCCCACTCTTTAGTACCAATTCGTCTTGCTGCAAATACGACAGAGCCAGTTCCGGTCCAAACAGTTCGGGGACAGTGCGCCCCACCACCTGTGACTCCTTGAGACCAAGGCGAGCACAAAAGCCCTCATTGGCATAGACATGTCGATCCCCCAGGTCCTTCACCGAACCCATCACCTGCGGCACGCCTTCCACCAGTTGACGGAAAAGAACCACGGCCGGATTTTGTATCAATTCGACATTCACGTGCACACTCTGGCACAAGACATGGGCACTTGAATAGTGGCATGACACAGATCAGTGATTCGGCCGCAATCTCCTTCGCCGACCTCCCCAGTGATGCCGAGCTCATTGAACTCACCCAGGCGCGCGCTCTGGCTCTGCTCGAGGCCTCACTCGCGGACACTTCGCGGGCCGAGGCAAGTTCAGCAAAGCGCCTTTCAAGGCTTCTTGCCGATGAAGCAGGTCGGGATCTCCTCCTTGACCTGACCGATCAAGTTCTGCGGATTCGTAATGCCAAGCGTTCGGCTCGACGTCTCGCTGACCTCACCGCCCAAGGCGTGCCAGCCTCCCTCGGTGGTTTTGACAGATTCGGCCTCGCCTCCTTGGGCAAGGTTGCCCGACTAATCCCGGGGATCACTGAGAAAGCCGTGGATTGGCGGATCGCCAAAGACACCGCGGGAGTGATTTTGCCTTCTGAGGATCCATCGTTTAGTAAATACGTGCGCAACCGCACGAGTGATGGTTTCAATCTGAACATCAACGTTCTCGGTGAATCAATTTTGGGGGACGATGAAGCCACGGCTCGAACGAACATGGTGCGCGGGCGAATTCAACGGCCCGATGTGAATTACGTGTCCGTCAAAATTTCAGCGATCTGCGCGAATCTTGATGTACTGGCAAAGCATGAATCACTTGAACGAATTGAACAGCGTCTGGTCGATCTCTACAGCGCCGCCGCTGCAACAACACCGCAAACATTTGTCAACCTGGACATGGAGGAGTACCGCGACCTCGAACTTTCGGTAGATGCCTTCATGCATGTTTTGTCCAAGCCGGAGTTCACAAACCTGCGGGCTGGCATTGTTTTACAGGCTTATATTCCTGATAGTCACGACGCTCTTGTCACCCTGATCAATTGGGCTAACGACCGCTACCGCAATGGTGGAGCACCGATCAAGATTCGGTTGGTTAAGGGCGCCAACCTCGCCATGGAATTCGTTGAAGCAGAGCTTCATGACTGGCCGCAGGCGCCTTACCCCAACAAGCATGATGTTGACGCTTCTTATAAGGCCATGCTTGAAACCGTGCTCACGCAATCCGACCGGGGGGCTGTGCGCATTGGCGTTGCCAGTCATAACCTCTTTGAAGTTGCCTGGGCTCTCACGCTTCGTGATCTACTCGGAGCACACGACATCATGGAAATCGAAATGCTTGAAGGAATGGCACCCCCGCAATCCCGTGCTGTGCGTAATGATGCTGGTGAGTTACTCCTGTACTCACCCGTTGTCGCAAAAGAGGATCGCGATGCGTCGATCGCCTACCTTTCACGCAGACTCGATGAAAACTCTGCACCAGAAAACTTCCTGCGTGCACTATTTGACATCACCCCGGGTTCAGCCGAGTGGGACCGCCAGTCAGAGTGGTTCCGCAACTCGGTGCATGAACGTCACACGGTCACCAAGAAATCCCGCCGCGTGCAGGATCGTCGCAACGAAATGATTCGTTACCCTGTCGATGGCACCTTTGCTCCCAGCATTGACACCGACTTCACGCTGCCTGCCAACCGCGAATGGGTTGCACAGGCATTTGACACAACTGTTGTTCCCACCCCGGAGATCATTGACTCCATTGAACAGGTCGATGCTGCCGTCGCCCGAGCCCATGCAGCGCAACAGGAATGGCAGTCCATGTCATTTGCTGCCCGCCGAGTTGTGCTCGCGCAGGTCGCAGAGGTCATGGAGAAGCGACGTGGACAAACACTCGTGGTCATGGCGAAAACTGTGGGCAAAACCGTGCGCGAAGGTGACCCCGAAATCTCCGAGGCCATTGATTTTGCCAATTACGCAGCTCACTCAACGCTTGCGCACCAAGACGCAATTGATTCAGGGCTGACATGGACTCCTCACCGCCTCGTGCTTGTGGCTGGTCCCTGGAACTTCCCCGCTGCAATTCCCAATAACGGTTTGGTCAGTGCAATTGCCGCGGGCAGTGCTGCGATTTTGAAGCCAGCCCCTGAAGCACGCGCGGTTGCGGCCGAGTTAGTTGATCAATTACATGAAGCTGGTGTCCCTGAAGGTCTCGTGCAACTTGTTTGCACACCTGACAACGAAGTGGGCAAACATCTTGTCACCCACCCTGGCATTGACATGGTCATGCTTACCGGCAGTCTTGAAACCGCACAAATGTTCCAGTCTTGGAAACCCACCATGCACCTCAACGCCGAGACCAGCGGCAAAAACGCCATGGTCATTACCGCTGCGGCTGACATTGATCAAGCAATCAAAGAGTTGGTCAAGTCTGCATTCGGCCATGCAGGACAGAAATGTTCCGCTGCCAGTTTGGCAATCATTGAGGCCTCTGTTTATGACGATCCGAATTTCCATGAGCGGATTGCTGATGCAGTCCGATCACTAACCGTGGGAGATGCAACAGACTTCAACAACATTGTTGGACCAATTATCACGGCACCAACTGGCAACTTGAAGCGAGCACTCACCACCCTTGAGCCGGGTGAAAGTTGGCTGGTTGAACCGCAGATGCTCAATGACAATACCTACACCCCCGGTGTTCGCAAGGATGTCGCACCAAATTCCTGGTTCCACCTCACCGAATGCTTTGGTCCAGTCCTTGGCTTGATGCGCGCCCGCGATCTTGATCACGCGATTGAACTCCAAAACGCGTCCATCTATGGACTCACCGGTGGCATTCAGTCACTTGATCCCAAGGAAATTGATTTGTGGCTGTCAAAGGTGCAGGTGGGTAACGCATATGTCAACCGACATATCACCGGTGCAATAGTTGAAAGACAGCCATTTGGTGGCTGGAAAAAATCCAGCATCGGACCCGGCATGAAACCCGGTGGCCCCAATCACCTCTCCGGCTATGGCAACTGGAGTCAACAAGAAGTTAATACCAAGCTTGCGGCAACGGACTACCAAGGCGAGTGGGACACCTACTTCTCCCTTGAACACGATCCCACCGGCCTGCAGAGCGAGGCAAATATCCTGCGTTACTTCCCGCTGGACAAAGTCTTTGTCCGGTGCAGTGATCCAACAGCTCCCGAGATCGACCTGCTGCGCAATGCATCAAGGATCACAGGGGTTCCATTAGAAATTTCTGTTCGCAGTGATGAATCCGAGGCAGCACTGGGCAACCGCCTAGCCCGCGTAAACGGTGAAGTCAGGCTGAGGATTCTTGCCCCAGCAACTGATGAACTCTATGAACTCGCCAACCGCCATGGAATCACCGTTGACACGGCTCCGGTCACAGCGAATGGTCGCATTGAGTTGGCTCACTGGGTGAAGGAACAAGCGGTATCACGCACCATGCATCGGTATGGGCGACTACTGAACAAGTCCTGAGGGATCATCGGGAATATCAGCGCCATGTTCGGCTAATGCCGCCAAGGGAACAATGCTCAATGCAGCCTCATTCGTTGCGGCTAGAACAACCGGCGCGGCAACTCCTGCTTCATAGGACTGCAGCCAGCGTCCCGCACACACACCCCAGCGATCCCCCGGGCGAAGTCCCGGGAATCCATATTCGGGCAATGGAGTGATCAAATCATTTCCCACCTGCCGTTGATGTTCGAGAAATTCCTCAGAGACAACAGCGCACACGGTGTGGGAACCAAAGTCCTGAGGGCTGGTATTCGTGTACCCATCACGAAAAAAACCAGTCAATGGCTCAAGGCTGCAAACCTCAAGTGGCTCGCCGTGAACATTGAGTTGGCCGGAAACTTCATTCGTATTTGACTCACTCATAACCCCACGCTAGCCCACGCAATAGACTTTGGCATTACGCCGCGGGCGTAGCTCAGTGGTAGAGCGCTAGCTTCCCAAGCTAGATATGCGGGTTCGATTCCCGTCGCCCGCTCCAGAGAGGTTAGTTAGTTTGCGAGTTGCTGATTCGCGATTTTGTCAGATAGGTAAAGGCCCGGAGACGGTTAACCCCCCTGTTGAGTGAGATGAGCACGTTGACCCCGTGGATGTGTCGAAAATTTCGATATGCTCTCGAGTATGGAACCAGCCATTCGAGTTATCGGTCTCGACCACATCGTTCTCACTACCCCCAATGTCACAGGAATGCTTGACTTTTATTCCAACGTGCTGGGACTCGAAGGAGTGCGTGTTGACGAGTGGCAACGCGGTGAAGTTCCCTTTCCATCATTACGTGTTGATGCTGCAACCTTGATTGATCTGATGCACGGTGAGCGTTCCGGTACGAACCTTGATCACTTTTGCTTAGTAATCGAGCCCATTGATCTTGATCGACTGGCGACCGAGGGTGGGCTTGACGTGGCTCGAGGACCGTTGGACGGTCTTTTTGGGGCTCAGGGGTACACACGCAGTCTCTACATTCATGACCCTGATGGAAACCTTGTTGAACTGCGAAGTTACTAAACACTGACGTCCAGGTGTTTTTTCTATGAGTCTGGCTGTTGGCACTTGGATGCCACCTTGTCAACTGCTGGGATTGGAGCGAACTACTCCCAAGAACTCACAGACCGGAATAGAAATGACCCGGACCAAGGAGGACCGGGTCATTTCTATTGAGGCGTTATGCGCCGTGATGTACGACGGCTCCTATTTAACAACCTTGATAACGCGGGTCATTGACATGGCTGTGAAGCCGGGCATCGCAGGTGAGTACTCCTCCAAAGTGAAGGTGCCGCTCTTTGCTCCTGGCTTTAACACTGCACGAATCTGCGCAGCGTCACCGTTGTAGCGGAAGCTGACCGACTTGACCGATGAGGACTTGTTTATCCCACTGAGCCGCGCTTCGTGTCCAGCGTTCGTGTCAAGGTTCTGAGTGTTGTTGAATGTCTTCCACTTTCCACTCTTGATCTTGGGTCCGCCACCGGTCCACATGGGACCCACGAGAACCTGCTGCTGAACGGGAGCTGGGGTTGGTGCATTTGCAGTGTTTTGGGTGACGCTCACCCAGTCGCTCCAGCCCTGGGCATTCGCAGCGGAAACGCTGAAGGTGTAGGCGGAACCGGCTGACAGGGTACCGACGTTGGCATTCGTGGCCTGGACGGTGATTTGGCCGCTCGTTGGGCCCGCCCATTTAACAATGTAACCCGATATTCCGGAACCACCACTGCTACTCGGTGCGTTCCAATTCAAGGAAACTGCGTTGGTTGAAACACCTGTGACCTTCAAGTTCTGTGGCTTTGATGGTGCTCCAGAAGGCTTGGCGGCAGCAATGCTTACCTTCTTTGTTGCTTGGCCCACCGTGTTGGTTCCGCCCAGCAACTGCTGCGAAGCGTAAGTGGAGACGATGAATGATCCATTTGCTGTTGGTGTCCAGTTCATGGTTGCAGTCCATGTGGCGACGGGTGTGTAGGAGCCATTGCTCACCGATGTACAAGAGCCCGCGATGGTACCGAGGTCCGTGCCGTTGCTGATTTGGAAGTCGAAACTGACAGCGCCACTTTCATCATCACAGGAGGTATCAGCGTTGTTATCGACGTAGGTAGCGGTGAGAACCTGATTAACACCAACCGTTCCGTTTCCAGCACTCAAGGTTGTCTTGCCATTGGCAGCTGACGCAGGTAGGGCAAAGGCGACAGCCGAGGCCACCAGTCCAGCGCCTAGGAGCACGGCTAGCCGTGCCTCAATATTTCTTTTCACAGTTTTTCCTTCCGAGCCTTCAAGCAGAGTCATCCGGGTGATGACTCCCGTGTTCAAAATCCGACCAAATCTTTGGGCACTACGGAATTGCATTTGTTAGACCGAGAGTACACTATTGCTATCCCCCAAATGGGGACCACCTCAAGGGACCGCTGAACCTTAATTCTCCTGAGAAACGTGCGACCAGAGTTGAAGGTCATGTCGGCCACTACGTCGAACTTGCGCGGCGCGCAGGATCCCCTCAAATTGAAACCCAGCATTGCTCAGCGCCTTCTGTTCCGCGAGGTTGCCCACATCTGTGCCGGCCTCGATTCGCACATAGCCCGCAGAATGCAATATTTCTGCCAATATTTTTTGCGCAGCACTACCAATTCCTAGGCCCCGAAACTCTCTGCGCACTGATATTCCAATGTTCATGGAGACGGATCCTTCGTTTGGACCGTAGGACACAGGATGTGCACTCATGTTTCCAACAATGGTGGATTCATCGAAAATGATCCAACGACGCAGTCCTTTCGGGGGCGCAAGGTCACGTAGGCCCACCCCCCAGTCCTCGTACTCCTCAACCTCAGCATTGGGAGAATTGTCAGGAAGTTCATCAACTTCCATCAGGTGAATGCGCACGAACAAAATGTACTCCGGTCGTGGGCGTAGCATGTCCGCCATGATTCACGCGGTGACCTGGACAGCAACTTGGAGTGAACACCCAAGTAAGTGTCTGGACATCAGTTGCATTGATCTTCGTAATCCGCATAGTGGCAATCCGGCGCGACTGGCATCTGCCAAAAGCCCTGCCCGAACAACCGCACAACACGGCCGGATAACCCACTGGCTTCTTTCAAACTTGCCAAATTAGCGTCATTCGAATAGTTAGTGCCCCGTAAAGGGATGAGTGCCTAGCGGCAATTGTCGATTGACTAATGTGCGTCCTAGCCCTACTCGAGAAAGCAGACCTTTGTGATCAACTGGTTGATCTTGGGTGCGGCAATTGTCACCGAGGTATCGGGATCTTTGGCACTGCGCGCTGCGGTGGATGATCCACTCTGGTTTATTTGGGTTGCCATTGGGTACACAACCTCGATCGTTCTCCTGGACAGAGGGTTACGTCGAGGTTTACCGCTCGGTTATGCCTATGGAATTTGGGCTGCGGTTGGCGTTGCACTCACCGCAGTTATGGCGTGGATTATTTTCGATGAACCCCTCACGGCACTGATGGGCATCGGGATTTTGTTCATCATGGCCGGTGTCGTCCTTGTTGAGTTTGGCTCAAACGCAGCAGAGAAGAAGCGTGAGAGCCACTGACATGGGATACCTATTTCTGATTCTCGCAATCCTCGGGGAGGTGGGTGCAACACTCGCACTCAAAGTTGCTTCAAAAGGTGTCCGCTGGATGTATGCGGTCGTGGTTAGCGGGTACATCATTGCGTTCGCACTGCTATCCCTTTCTTTGGAAAATGGAATCCCCCTTGGTGTTGCTTACGGAGTCTGGGCAGCTCTTGGCGTCGCAGCAACTGCACTACTGAGCAAAATTCTTTTTGAGGAACCACTCACTAAAGTCATGGTCGCTGGAATTGGTTTGATCCTGATTGGAATAGTGATCATTGAGATGGGTACTAGCCACTAGCATTTACTTCATGGGTAAATGGGCAGATGGAAAAGTACTAAGCAAAAAATGTTGGGCACTGTTGCGTGAGAATCGCTATTTTCTGTGGTTCCCCATCATCGGTTTCGCCCTCGCACTCATTCCCATCATCATTCTTGGTGGCGGCGCAGCGGCTCTCGCTATCGGTGACATGAATGTTGGCGCGATCATTGTTGGCGCCCTGGCATTGATATTTATAAACTTTGCATTCACCATTTCAGGCGCCGCGATCGTTGCTGCCGTTGATGAGGAACTTGCAGGTCGAGATGCATCGGTCGGTTACGGTTTTGGCAAAGCCTTTGGCAGACTCGGCCCACTACTCATCTGGTCGATCATTCGAGCAGCCGTATCGGCGCTGCTGGGACTCTTGCGTGGCAACGGCAACGGTGCCAGCGCGGTTGCGGGAAATATTCTCGCCTCAATTGGCGCGGCGGCATGGTCCATTGTCACCTTCTTTGTGACTCCTTACATCATGCTCAAGGGTGAGTCGGCCGTTCCTGCACTCAAGAAGTCAGTAGCCATGGTGAAAGAAAAATGGGGCACTCAAGTCACAGGCGGCGTGCGCATTGGGCTGAGTTTGTTGGTGCTGGTTGTTCCTGCGGTTTTACTTATTGTTGCGGGAATCGTCTTGGCAGGCGGGGTGGGAGCCTCGGTGAGTTTAGGAATTATTCTCGTGGCACTGGGCATTATTCTCATTGTGGTATCGGCGCTACTCGGGTCGACTTTGCAAGCCATATTCTCGGTTGCACTATTTCGTTTCACCACGGGTGAAGGAACATTTGGTTCATTCACTGCACAGGAATTACAAAGCGTTCTGACTAAGAAGTAGTTGCGAGTTGATAAGCCGTGATTAAGCAGGAGTGACGATTACGTAGTCCTGACCCTGCGGCACGGCATCGTTGCCCGGCCAGTAACTCGCTTCAATCTGAACAACCTTGAGACCTGCGTCCTCCACCAACTGGGTGAAGTACTGGCGGCCATAGGCAATCGCGGCAGCAGGCCTGGCTTGTAATCTCCAGCGCACGGGAAGGTGCGGATCCCCGAATGGAAAAGCGGGTGTCACGAAATTCGGATCTGTGTCATCGAAAAGAAAAGCCGTGAGCAGTGCCTTGCCTCCCGGGGCCAGCACCCGTTGGGTCTGAGCGAGGTAGTACTTGGTTTCATCGGGCACTAGGTGGGTGAACAATGACTTGGCCAGCTCAAAGTCAATGGATCCGGATTCGACAGGGAAACTAAACTCCGACAGCGGAACCGTCGAGTTGCCATATGAAGACTCAACGTCGGCGAACTCAAATGAGAAGCGCTTGTCGTGGCGGAAATGTTTGCGGCACCATTCAATCGAAAGCTCATGAACGTCAAAACCGATGTAACGGAAATTCGGCCCCATGCTTTTTTCCCACTGCAGGGCCATTGCACCACACCCGCAGCCAGCATCAAGAACCACTGAGTCGGGTTTCAACAGATCCAAGCGAGTAATGGCATCAGACATTTGCAGCGCGGCGGCTTCAAAGATACTGGCCCGGCCAGCGTGCCTGCGTAATGGAATGGGTGGAAGTGGATTGAGGCCGCGCACTTTGCGCCATGCAGTGTCCACCGGTGAAATCGCCCACAGGCCCGCATTGCGGGCACTTCGCATTCCTTCAATGAGTGGTGATGGGAGGTGCGCGGTTATTGAGGCCATGATGGCGCTAGTCAATCATATGGACCCCATGAAGGGTGTGATGTGCGTACTATCTCCAGTATGGGAAAACTCGATGGAAAAGTTGCAATTGTCACCGGTGGTTCACGGGGATTGGGTGAAGCCGACTCGCGCATTCTTGCTCGGGAAGGAGCCAATGTAGTTGTCTGCGACATTCTGGACACTGAGGGTGAAACCCTGGCAGCCGAGATTGGCGGCGCTTATATCCATCTTGATGTGACCAGTGAGGAGCAGTGGATCAAAGCCATTGCATTCGCTGAGGAAAAATTCGGCCCAGTCGACATCTTGATCAACAACGCTGGAGTTGTTGGGTTCACTCCACTGGACACCTGTGAACTGGCCGAGTGGAATCGCGTGATCGAAATCAACCTCACCGGAACGTTCCTGGGCATTCGACACATTGCTGCCTCAATGGAGCGCGCCGGCTCGGGTGTCATTGTGAACATGAGTTCCACCGCGGGCCTCACCGGTTACTCGCAATTGGGTGCTTATGTTGCCAGCAAATGGGGGGTCCGAGGACTCACCAAGTCAGCCGCCCTTGATCTCGCCAAATACAACGTGCGAGTGGTTTCCGTCCACCCCGGTCCAATTGAAACTCCCATGACCGCGGGCCTCGATGTTGGTTTCTCGCGTCGACCCATACCGCGCATCGGCCAACCAGAGGAGGTTGCCGCAATGGTTTTATTCCTTGTTGCTGACGCTACTTTCTCCACCGGAACTGAATTCGTGCTTGATGGTGGGGCCACCATTGGTGAGATGGTGCGCTCGTAACCCACTAGCTGGGGAGTTTGCGGAATACCTGCTTGGGCAGAACCTTGAGTCCTGCCATAACAAAACGAAGTGGTCCTGGTGCATAAACCGTGTGACGACCTTTTTTCAGCGACGACACAATAACTTGAGCAACGTCCTCTGGATTTGTTGTCATGGGTGCCTCGGGCAGGTGGGATGTCATTTTGGTGCGAACAAAACCGGGGCGAACAATTAACACGTGAGCGCCGGTACCGGCCAGGGCGGCATCGAGACCCTGGGCGAATGCATCCAGACCTGCCTTGGTTGATCCGTACACATAATTAGAGCGGCGAGCACGGTCTCCCGCGACACTCGAGAGAACAACGAGTGTGCCATGGCCCTGGTGCTTTAACCTGCGAGCGATGTGTAGACCGGCGCTAACAGAACCCGTGTAGTTGACCGTGGCAAGTTCAACAGCATGGCTGGGGTCTTCTTCAGCAACCATCTGGTCGCCCAGAAGGCCGAAGGCAAGGATGATGAGATCAACGTCTGCGGCATCAAAAATGGAATCAATTATTGCACCATGGGAGTCGGTGTTCTTTGCATCGAATTCCACCGCCTCAACACCCGAGATGTTCAGCGAAGTCAGTTCGGTAACCGCTGCATCCAGCGCTGGCGAGGGTCTGCCGGCAAGGACCACGCGACGCAGCCGATTGCGCGGCATCTCCTTGATTGTCGCCAGAGCGATTTCACTCGTTCCCCCCAAAACCAGAACGGACTGTGGCTCACCTAATGCGTCAATCATTATTGCCTCTCAAATTGCTAAACGTCGGGATAAATCGGATGTAAACACTCGGTTGGGATCCATGCGATCACGTATCTCACGCCAATCATTGAGACGCGGGTACGTGCGCGCAAAGTTTGCTGGTGATTGCCGTGAGTCTTTAGCCAGGTATAAACGCCCGCCCTCCGCGGCAATTAACGCATCGAGTTCATCAAGAGTTCGCCCCAAACCATCAACCCCGGCAGGAACATCGGCCGCCAGTGTCCACCCCGATTGCGGGAAAGACAAAGGTGCTTGGTTCCCGGGCCCAAAACGCTTGAGCACCGTCAAGAAACTTAATGCACCAACCTCGCGCAATTTTTGTAATGTGTGACCGACCAGGTAGCCCGCAGAGTCTGGCACCTGGAATTGGTACTGCAAGAATCCTTTGGGGCCATAAATCCGGTTCCACTCCTGAACTCCGTCAAGTGGATGGAAAAAGGCACCAAGTCGTTGAAGTTCACCGGTTCGGTGTGTTGGATGCTTGCGATACCAACCTTCATTGAAAGCGCGAACACTCCACCGATTGAGCAAGCCTGATGGAACAAGTCCTGGCGCGGTCGCAATGTTCTTGGGGTCGTAATCGAAGTAGTTAGTCACACCATCCTGCATGCACTTCTCGGCAGTTGCATGATCACCGCGCGTGATGACCCCTCTGCCAGATGTTGCAACGGTGTCAATCCAGGCGACGCTGTACTTGTATTCGTGATCGCGCTCAATCATGCGCGACATGACATCGTCCAAATTTTTGGCGCGCTCGGTGTCAACGGTGATGTAGGAACTTTGAATTGGAATGACAGTGAAGGTGGCAGAAAGGATCACGCCTGTTAGACCCATTCCACCGATTGTTGCCCAAAACTCAGAATCATTTCCGGTGTAGGTGTGGACAACACCTGCACCATCAAGCAGCGTGATTTCCAAAACATGCGCGCCGAAACTGCCGTCGCGGTGGTGATTTTTCCCATGAATATCTGCAGCTATTGCACCACCAACAGTAATGATGCGAGTTCCAGCGGTGACGGGAACAAAGAATCCGAGTGGAACAATCTCGCGCAGAATGTCGTCGATGCTTGCGCCCGCTTGCGCGGTGACAGTCATGGTCGCCTGATCGAGTGAAAAGTTCTTGTATGTGGTCATGTCAAACACAGTTGCGCCACCCGATTGAGCCGCATCGCCGTAGGAGCGCCCCAATCCGCGAGCGAGCACCCCGCGTGAACTTGCTTCACGGATGTAGTTCGCCATTTCATTCTCATGGATCGCTGGAACCACGGTGGCCACCGTGCTCATGGTGCGACCCCAGCCGGTGAGGGCTTCCGTTCTGATTGCTGCGCCGGAAACTGTCATGCGCCCAAGGCTCCCAGACCAAAGAGGACCAACCATGCAACACCCAAGAAAAGGAGAGCTCTATCTCTCAGGACTGCATCCTCGGGAGCTTCCGCTTCACCTTTGTCGATCACAATTCCGTACCTCAGGATTGCGAGCACAAACGGTAAGACACTCCATTCCGCCCATGGGAACGATGATGGTGTTTGGGCCACGTCAAATGACCACAGGCAATAACCCATGATCGTGACTGATGCAGCAACACCCCAAACAAATCGCAGGTAGCCAAGTGTGTAGCCGTCAAGTGACTTGCGTCGAGTGGCGCTGATGCCTTCTGTTTCTTCTTTTTTCAATTCACTGTACCGCTTACCTGCCGCCATGAAGAGCGAGCCAAATCCAGCCACGATGAGGAACCAAGTCGAGATTGGGAGATCAGACGCCGCACCACCGGCAACAGCACGCAGCAAAAATCCCAAGGACAATAATGCGAGTTCAATGACCGGTTCATGTTTCAAGAACAGTGAGTAGGAAAGTGTGAACACGGCATAGGCCAGAACAATTCCAGCCAGTGCCGGTTGAATTAGATATGAACCTATGAGCGAAAGTGCTGCCAACACGATTGCAATGGCTATAGCCATCGGGATGGGGAGTTCACCTGCGGCAATTGGCCTGCGCGACTTCTTGGGGTGTGTTTTATCACTCTCAACATCTCGAGCATCGTTGACCAAGTACGTTGCGCTGGAGATCAAACAGAAGGCAACAAATGCTCCGACACTAGGCCAGAAAATATCGGGCTGGAATATTTTCCCAGCCGCAAGTGGAGCAGCGAAAACCAAAACGTTTTTGGCCCACTGACGGGGACGCAGTGCAACAACTGCGGAGACCGGAAGTGACCTCTGCTTGACAGCGTTGTTCACAGCACCGCTCTGTTCACACGTGCATCAGGTTGAGTGTCACCAATAATGCGAGCGATCTGTGGAACCACGAGGAGCCACGTGATGACATGCATAACAGCTAGGACGATGGCAGCGGACAGGTATTGCTCTTGCATGAATGGGATTGCGCACGACGCGGCAGCGATCAGAGTTCCCGCCCAAAAAACTATGGCACGTGCGTGTTTATGACCCCGAACAAGGAGCGATGCCATTGCTCCCACCTCCGCGGCACCCAACGGAACAAGCAGCACCGCAAACCAGCGCACCGCACTCCACACACCACCCGTGTCAATGACGAAGGAAACCCCTGCAAGACTGGCGATTCCAAAAACCAGCAAACTCAGCAGGCCTGCCCAAGCACCGGTGACAAGTCCGGCATAGGCAAGGAACTTGGGCCCTGGATCCATGGATGTCGCAGGAGCGATCGGTGTTTTTGACCCCAACCAAGCCCGCTGAACAGGATCGGATCCCGCGGCGTGGCCTTCAGTTGTCAACACGACCCCATTCTGCTCAAATGGGACACCCCACGGGGAAGCGACCCTCAGGAAATCCTAAGAAATTTTTTATTCGCGAAGCATCCGTCGCAGGATCTTGCCCGATGCACTCTTGGGGACTTCATCGATGAACAAGACGTCGTAGATCACCTTGTAGGTCGCAACATGGCCTTCCATAAATGCTGTGATGTCCGCTGCCGTGACCTCAGTTCCTGGCTTGCGCACTACATATGCACGTGGGATTTCACCGGCCTCCACATCCGGGACACCAATGACTGCTGCATCGGCAATATCTGGGTGGGTGAGAAGGAAAGCCTCGAGTTCGGCGGGAGCAACCTGGAAACCCTTGTACTTGATGAGTTCCTTGAGACGATCCACGATGCTGACAAATCCTTCGCTGTCAATCGTTGCAATATCACCGGTCTTTAACCAGCCTTCGGAATCAATGGTGATCTCCGTGGCAGTGGGGTTATTGAGATAACCCATCATCACCTGAGGGCCGCGCACCCATAGTTCACCAACACCACCAACACCTTGGTCTTCACCTGTTTCGGGATCGACAATTCGGCTTTCAGTGTTAGGTGCCGTGATACCAACGGTTCCGGGCTTATCCCTGCCCGCTGGAGAGATGTGGCTTACGGGTGAGAGTTCTGTCATGCCAAAACCTTGAACCACATCGCAGTCGATGCGTGCCGCCGCCTCTTGACCGAGCTCAGCACTCAATGGTGCTGCACCGGAAAAGACCTGCTTCAAACTTGAAAGGTCGTACTGGTCAACGAGTGGGTGCTTGGCAAGTGCCAAAACAATTGGCGGCACGGCAAAGAAACGAGTGATTTTTTTGTCTTGAATAATTCCCAGAGCCTGCTCCAGGTCAAAGCGAGGCAGGGTCACAATGGTTGAACCACGTGAAAGGAACTCGTTCATGAGTACCTGCATGCCATAAATGTGGAAGAACGGAAGTACGGCAAGAACAACTTCGCCGTCTTCAACTTCTAATGCGTCTTCCACTTGAGCAAGGTTCGCGACCAAGTTTCTGTGTGTCAGCATTACTCCCTTGGGCAAACCCGTGGTTCCTGATGAATACGGCAACACGACAATCTGTGTTGCAGGGTCAATTTCAACCTGCGCAATGGGTGGACCAAAAAGCTCTGTGAAAGCAATGGTGCCTTCAATGGGTTCACCAATGATGGAGATGTCCGTGACATTCGTTCCCTCAACGGCAGCTTTTGCTGTGTCATAGAAAAGTCCAATGGTGACCAAGAGTCGAGCTTGGGAATCATTGAGCTGGAATCGAACTTCGTCTGCCGTGTAGGTCGGGTTAATTGTGCTGACTGCAACACCCGCGACCGCTGCACCATGAAAAACAATGGCGTACTCAGGAATATTGGGAGCCATCAGCGCGATGGTGTCGCCTTTGCCTAGACCGCGAGCTGCCAGACCACCGGCAAATGCGTGAATCATGCCCTTGAGTTGTCCGTATGTATACGAGCGCCCGGATGGCCCGTCCACCAGTGCCAGCCGATCAGGAACACGATCGGCCTCGCGCAGGATGAATTCACCGATGGAGACATTGGGAATCTCAACCTCGGGCAGGGGGCTCTTGTGAATGATTTGGCTCGACATTGGTGGCGCCTTTCTGTCACGATCAATTACCGGTGCAGGATTCCACCCCCAATCTCAGAAAATCCTCTGGATCGGTAGGTATTGAGGCTTGAGTCTCTCAGTATCAGAGCAATCATGGGGCAAATCTGCAAAATTTCCATATTTTTCCCAACTTGCGCTTGCAAAAGTTGCCGTCGGGCTTCATCATTGTTACTGACGGGTAACTTAGCCCGTTTCTGGCTCACTGAACTTCATCACATGGGAGAAGCTATGTCGCATTACAAGAGCAACCAACGAGACCTCGAATTTAATCTTTTTGAGGTTTTCGGCGCCCAGGACCGCATGGGTAAAGGCCCATTCTCTGAGATGGATGTCGACACAGCGCGCGATGTTCTCGATGAAGTAAACCGGCTCGCGGTCGGCGAACTTGCTTCCAGTTTTGCCAGCGCAGATCGCAATCCCCCTGTTTACGATCCCGCAACCAAGTCGGTCACCATGCCTGAGGATTTCAAAAAGAGCTTCAAGGCTCTCATGGACGCCGAGTGGTGGCGCCTCGATCTTCCCGAACACCTGGGTGGCACCGGAGCACCCCCATCACTGCGTTGGGCGGCCAGCGAACTTCTCCTCGGCTCAAACCCAGGCGCTTTCCTGTTCATGTCCGGCCCTGGCTTTGCTGCAATCCTTGACTCACTCGGAAACGACGATCAAAAGCGTTGGGGCGAGCTCATGATCGAAAACGGTTGGGGAGCATCCATGGTGCTGACCGAACCTGATGCAGGCTCCGACGTCGGCGTTGGCCGCACCAAGGCTGTTGAGCAGGCTGATGGTTCATGGCACATTGAAGGCGTTAAGCGTTTCATCACGAGCGGCGAGCACGACATGGCGGACAACATTGTTCACCTAGTACTCGCTCGCCCTGAAGGTGCAGGACCTGGCACCAAGGGTCTCTCCCTCTTTGTTGTTCCTAAATTCCACGTTGACCTTGCAACCGGTGAAATCGGTGCACGCAACGGTGTGTACGCAACGAATATTGAAAAGAAAATGGGTATCAAGGTGTCAACAACATGTGAGTTGACCTTTGGTGAAAACGAACCAGCAGTTGGATGGTTGGTGGGCGATGTCCATGACGGCATTGCTCAAATGTTCAAAGTTATTGAATATGCCCGCATGATGGTTGGCACAAAGGCGATTGCAACTCTGTCCACCGGCTACCTCAATGCGTTGGAATACGCAAAGACTCGCGTTCAGGGTGCAGACCTCACGCAGATGACAGATAAGACAGCACCACGCGTCACCATCACGCATCATCCTGATGTTCGTCGTTCGTTGATGCTGCAGAAGTCCTACTCAGAAGGTCTGCGTGCGCTGATCGCCTACACCGCTTACTGGCAGGACCTGATCGAAATGGGCAAGGCTGGTGACACCTCTGTTGATCTGGACATGGCAGAACGCATCAACGACCTGCTGCTGCCAATCGTTAAAGGTGTTGGCTCTGAACGGTCCTATGAAATGCTCGCGGTTTCATTGCAAACATACGGTGGCTCCGGTTACCTCCAGGATTACCCCATTGAGCAGTACCTGCGCGATGCAAAGATCGACACCCTCTATGAAGGAACGACTGCAATTCAGGGTCTCGACTTCTTCTTCCGCAAAATGGTGCGCGATCAATTTAAGTCGATCAGCTTCCTTGCTCAGGAAATCACACAGACCGTTAAGGGTGATGAAGGTTCCGGCCAACTCTCGGTCGAGCGCGAACTCCTTGGTCAGGCACTGGAAAATGTTCAAGGAATCTTGGGCGCCATGGGCCAGTGGGCCATGGCGTCACAGGAAAACCCAACAGAGATTTACAAAGTTGGCTTGAACTCGACACGACTGCTCATGGCATCCGGTGACTTGATCATCGGTTGGCTTCTGGTTCGCCAAGCTGAAGTTGCCCTTGCTGCTCTGGCCAATGGAGCAAGTGAGCGCGATATTCCGTTCTACACGGGCAAGGTAGAGAGCGCACGTTGGTTCGCCCGCAACCGTCTCCCACTCATCGCTGCCGAGCGCAGCATCGCTGAAGCAACAACCGGCGAGATCATGGAGATCCCTGAAGAAGCATTCTAAAAAAATCATTCAGTTCGCGCGCTTTCATCCGAGATGGGTGAACGCGCGCGATTTTTTTTGTTCACCTGAGACACTGTTGCCATGAATACGGGGGTGGCGTTCATCGTGCACGTGAACAGCGCTGCATCGAGTGAGGCCTTTTCCACTCTTTTCCTCGAGTTTGGTTCAATGCTGCTGGTTCTCGGCCTACTCGCAATGCTCGCTCGGAAATTGGACATCTCTGCCATTCCGTTCTACCTCATTGCCGGATTAATTCTCGGCCAGGGCGGATTCGATGTAATTGATCAAAGCAACAGTTTGGTACCGACACTGGCCGAGCTGGGTGTCATTCTGTTGCTCCTACTCCTTGGTCTGGAGTACTCCGGGCGCGAACTCGTTGACACCGCTCGTGCGCAAAGCAAGTCGGGCGCAATTGATCTGATTGCCAACTTCACACCTGGCGCACTATTTGGATTTCTGCTCGGGTGGGGGCTGCCGGGTGCCTTTGCACTTGGTGGTGTTACTTATATTTCGTCGTCAGGAATTGTTTCGCAAGTCGTGCGTGACCTTCGCTGGCGCAGAAACCCTGAAACGAAACCAGTTGTGAGCGTCTTGGTCTTAGAAGACCTTGTCATGGCACCTTACTTGCCCATACTTACTGTCATTCTGACTGGAACGGGGCTTGTCACCGGCCTGATCAGCGTTGGAGTTGCACTCATTGTTGTGGCAATAGTCATTGTGATTTCTATCAAACGTTCCAACGCAATTCAGCGACTTTTCAACGCGAGTGAACCTGTTGGTTTGCTGTTGGTGGTGTTCGGCGCTGCGGTGGCGGTTGGCGGTTTGGCAGGGCTCTTTGAATTCTCGCCGCCGGTCGCTGCATTCCTTGTTGGACTGTTGCTCACGGGAGAAATCGCTGAGGTGGCCCGAAGGCGCCTTGACCCACTGCGTGAACTCTTTGCCGCCATCTTTTTTGTGTACTTCGGCCTGAACACCGATGTCAGTGAAATCCCCAGCATGCTGCTGCCAGCAGCCATCTTGGCCATCATCACGATTGCCACGAAATTCCTCACCGGCTGGTTTGCCGCTAAAACGGTGTCAAAATCGACCGTCTCGCGCTTGCGGGCCGGTGCCTTGCTCAGTTCACGGGGCGAGTTCAGTGTGATCATCGCCGGACTTGCCGCCACGAGCACCCTGCTTCCTTCAAGTTTCCAGGCATTGGTGGCCGGATACATCCTCCTCACCGCCACCGCTGGACCGATTCTCGCTCGCTTTGCTGAAGGGGTTGGCTGGTGGTGGGACCAAAGACCAGGGGTCGTACCCTCGTAATTGTGAAAATCATGGCGAAATCCAGTGTCTTGGTAGTTGTCTCAATGTTGCTTTTCTTCGCAACTCCTGTCGCAATTCATGCCCATGCTGAACTCACCTCGAGCAACCCGGCTGACGGCAGTGCGTTGGCGCAAGCTCCGGAAACCGTTGAACTGACTTTCAGTGAGGATCTCCTCGTTGACACAGTTGAAATCGCTGTCACAAATTCTGATCAGGAACTGGTGGACAATGTCGTCGTTTCCACCGAACGCAACACCGTGACCACTATCTGGCCCACAGACCTCCCCGGCGGCGAATACCGGGTTGCTTATCGTGTTGTGAGTAACGACGGCCACCCGATCACTGGGGTTATTGATTTCAACTACCCCGAAACTGTTGTTGTTGAGGAATCAGTTGTGCCAGAGAGCACGCAGGAAGAAGTAGTGTCCGAGACAGAGACCGTTGTTGCAGAATCAATATCAAAAGAAACCATCTCAGAAGAACCCATTTCAGAAGTAGCTGCTC
>JBDQMZ010000172.1:0-5328 GCA_040261955.1 Candidatus Nanopelagicales bacterium | reverse complement strand
GAATTCCTGAGTTAGCCCCGCCATCAGCACGTTGACACCTGAGTCATCTCATTTCCACTTATCTTTGATCGTGAATCTACCCGTTTCATTCACCGGGCTTGACAGGGAGTTCAGCCGTGTGGGAGCAACAATCAACCATGAAGATTCCTGTGGAAAGTGAACGACCCGAGTGCCTGAAGCACTCGGGTCGTTCGCGAACCTCAACAACACTTGAAGTGTTGGTCCAAGTTACTTACTTGACGGAGCTTCTTCCATTTCATCGGCGCGGAACTCTGGCGAGTCCACAGCACTCTTCTCGCGGGCAATCTTGTAAATCAAGAGGCCGAAGAGGCACTTGGCAAGAATGTCAGCAATGGAATATCCCACCTGTCGAGCCACGAAAGCATCCGCGCCCTCAAACCCGAACATTGGGAACATGTAGGAGATTGGGTAGACACCCCATGTGGCGAGCAGCAACCAGCGAAGGCCATTGACGTCCTTGCCGACCTGCTCTGGCTGTGTTTTGGAGGCCCGAGTGAGCTCGACAAAGAGAATGTAAAGAATGTAGAGGAATGGAATCGTGGAAAGCGCTCCCCAAATACCCTTTGCCATTGTGTCGGTGGCAAGTTCGCCTGGGTATCCGAGAATGATCATCAGCGCGGAGGCTGGGATCAGTTTCATCAACAGGCTCTTGCGTGTCTGGCGAGGAAGCGCTAAAACTGCAATGGCTTCGAAGAGGAGCAGTGGGACTGTGAGCAACCAGTCCACATAGCGGTAGCCCTCATTGAAGCCCTCACCATTGACGAGGGCGTAACGCATGGCATCCGCGCTTGTTGCCAGTTCATCAACGTCAATTGCGACGTAACTGTGACGGAATGAATCAAAGATTCGGTAGTAGTGGTAGGCAGCAATCAAACACACCATTGCCGAAACAACAAGGGCTTGACGGTAACGTGCAAGTACTCGTCCCTGAACCACGAGAAGGAAAATAAAAGTCGCCAGCATTGCAGCCAATGCGAGCGACAGCACGTTATATACGGTTTGAAACTGGTTGTACGAGAGTTCAAAAACTTCCATTGAAAATCCTCCATAAGTTCGCTATTTGCGTACTGCTTTGTGACCAACAAACTGCCTTGGTTTGTGCAGGCCCTAGAATTCCCCTGTTTCTGCGCACTCGCAACCCAAACACGCGTAGTGGGTTATATTTCCTATTTGCCCTTTTTATTTCGCAAAGTCCTATTTACGGCGTTCACACTCCCTCCCACGAGGGACCCCCCAAACCACAACTCGCCTCTTTGGGATACTTGCTCGGCTCCACGGAGCATGCGCCCGTAGCTCAACGGACAGAGCAACCGGTTTCTACCCGGTCGGTTGGGGGTTCGATTCCCTCCGGGCGCACAAAAGCGCAGCAGTGTGACCAGATTCCTTGCGCGAGCACTATCAAACTGGGGTTGTCAAGACAATTTTGTTTCCCGATGGAGACGGTGGCTGCAATTTCACTATGAGTGCCTCCACCTGCCCTACCCCTGAAATAGGCCCACATGTGATGAGATGACCCATGAACACAAAGACAACCGGCGATTTCACTTCCCAACAACTGCGCCAGCAGGCACACGACCTTGAGCTCGGTTCCTTCACCGTCAACGATGCACTCGAGTTAGGCACATTGGCGCTCACGGTTGCGCGGTCTCGAGATTTGCCCGTAGCCATCGAGGTGTGGCATACAGGACGTCTGGTGTTCAAGGCGGCGCTGCCCGGGACCTCTGCCGACAATGACGATTGGTTGCGTCGCAAGCGCAATGTCGTCGAACGATTTGAACAATCCACCATGGCAGTTCGTGTTGGTTATGAAGAAAAAGGGCAAGAGTTCATTTCAGCCACCGGATTGACTCTGTATGATTTCGCCGCTCACGGAGGCGGCTGGCCGATAACTCTGTCGGGTGCTGGTGTCGTGGGATTTTTTGGCATCTCTGGCCTACCTCAAGTTGAGGATCACAACCTGATCACTGAATGCTTGGCACAGTTCATTGCTTTGCAGGTTTGATTAAAACCCTCGGCTTGGAAATGCATTAGCAAGGGTTGTATTCACTGTCCTAGCCATTACCGGCACCTGTGCCGACAATGGTAAATGCTTCAGGCCTACATTCTCAGGTGACAATTTCGATGTTCCTGTACTTCTCAATACCTCTGACTGTTACCCAGGATTTGGATTGAAAACTGGCCACTACTAAGACAGGTCATTTACTTCCATCTGTCGTGTAACCGTGCAGTCGGCACTATTTGCGAGTATAAAGAGGGCATGGAATCTCCCTGGTCTCTTCGGCGTCCTCAAAGATATGTGTTCACCGTCATTATCGTGGCAGCAATGCTGGGTATTGCCGGCACCGCCGTCTCGCTCATTCTGGGTGGCACCGGAGGGATTGTTCCCGTCCTGATGTTGACCGTGGCACCAATCCTGGCGCTCTACTACGTGTGGTACTTCAACTTCAGCGAACTCGCACGAGAACACTGATCGCGTTAATGGGCGTCAAGCCCAACTGAACGTTTCAGGCCGCGGCCACCAGTTAAGGCGAGAACAATTAAGAAGAGGGTGGCACCGACGAGCACAATCATGGTTCCTGATGGCACGCCCGCGTAGTAGCTGATGTACATGCCTGTGAACCCGCTGAACGTTCCAATAGCGGTGCTGAGTGCAAGCATTTTGCCAAATGAATCAGTGAGCATGCGGGCAATAACCGCGGGAATTACCAGCATCGCAGCAACCAGCGTGACACCGACGACGGTGAGCGTTGCCAAAATCGCGAGGGAAAGGATCACCATGAGCATCGCTTCAATGCGATTGACTTTCACGCCGCTGACATCAGCAACATCAGGGTCAAATGTTGCAAAAAGCAGTGCTCGGTAGCGCAGAAACACGAATCCAACAGTCAGCACGATAACGGCCAATAGGCCAATGATTTGCTCGGTTGTTATACCGAGGATGCTGCCGAAGAGAGCACTTTCAAACGAAGGTCCACTCGTGCCGAATTTTGCAAACAGCGCAACACCAAGTGCGAATGAGGCGGTTGTGATTACACCGATCGCGGCATCGGCGCCCACTCGACTTTTCTTGGCAACCGTATTGATAGCGAGTGCTGAGGCAATTCCCCACAACCCTGCACCGAGGATGTAAAACTGGGCAGCGAATAGTTGGGCTGCAGCAAAGCCACCAAAAATTGAGTGGGATAGTCCGTGACCGATATAACTCATGCCGCGAAGAACAATATAAACACCGATGAAACCGAGGAGAGCGCCAGAAAGGCTCGCAACGAGTAGTCCCTTTTGAAAAAATGCATACTGCAATGGCTCCAGCAAAGTCTCCATTAGTTGCTCACCGATCCCCTGGGCTCAGGTTGTTCATCAACAACAACCCGCATGCCCAAATGTTCGAGAACCTCCATGCGTGCCCCAAAAGTTTGCTCCAGCACTGGCGGAGTGATGACCTCTTTGGGCGTGCCCTCAGCGATTACTCGGTGATTGATGCACACAATGTGAGGAAGGTGCGCCGCAATCCCGTTCAAGTCATGGGTGGTGAGAACAATGGCAACACCGTCTTCGTGCAGGTCAGCCAAAAGGTGCAGGATGTCGTGTCGGGTTGAGACATCAACACCACTTGTTGGTTCATCGAGAAGTAATAATTGCGGCTGGCGCAAAAGGGCCCGGGCAAGGAACATGCGCTGCTGTTGCCCACCGGAGAGGTCCCGAATATGGCGATCTGCCAATTGAGCAATGCCAAGGCGTTCGAGGACTCCCGTGACCTCATCGCGCTCGGGCTGGGTAGACCAAGGGAGTTTGCGCTTGGTCGGGCGAGACATGAGCACACACTCGCTCACGGTTAACGGGAAATTCCAGTTGACTGTTTCTAACTGAGGGACATAAGCAATGCGTAGGCCCTGCATATTTGTCACGGTCCCTGAATATGGCTTGACCGTGCCGAGAAGCAGTCTCAACAGTGTTGTTTTCCCTGCACCTGACGGTCCAACAATTCCCGTGAACTGGTCCTCATGAACATGAAAATTCACATCATGGAGAACAACACTTTTGTCGTACCCCGCATCGACCCCGGTGATTTCAATGAGTTTGGGGCCAACGCCAGTGCCTGTCATTCGCGCAACATTACTGCGGGTAACTTGCTTGATCGACCACAGGTGAGGTGACATCAACGGCATCGATATTGGTCGACGTTCCGCCCAGCCCCTTGATCATGGTGGCGTAGTTGTATTTCATGAGCCCCAGCCAACTGTGGTCCTGCTCCCCCGGTGCTCCGGGCAGGTCATCATCGCGAAGCGAGTCTTCGTAGCGAACACCTGCCGCACTACCAATCTCCTGCAAAACCGGAGACGGAAAAACTTCAGACCCAAAGATCGTGGGAACACCCTCGGCTTTGACCTGCTCAATGAGTTGGGCAACCTCTTGCGGCGTTGGGTCAGAAAAATTCTTGGGCTGCACTGCGCCAATGACGTCCCAGCCAAAATTTTTGGCAAAGTAGGCGTAGGCATCGTGGTAGGTGAGCAACTTCAGGTTACCTGCAGGAACCGTTGCTTGGTCAGCGCGGACAGCTGCGTCGAGTGCCTCAACCTGGGACTTGAATGACTCGAAGTTTGCCGCGAAGTAGTCGGCATCTGCAGGGTCGCGCTCAGTGAGGACATCTCTGATCAGGGCTGCGTACTCGATGGCATAGGCCGTGTCAGTCCACAGGTGAGGATTGGGCTTGCCTTCCTCCTCGGGGAACGAGAAGTCATAAATGTAGTCTGACTCGGGGAGGACCAACGTGCCAATTTCAATGATCTCGGCGCCATCCTTCATATTGGCTTCGGCGAGTTCCAATGTTGGATCCTCGAGTTTAAGGCCATTCACAAAAATGATGTCAGCCGTGCTAAGCAATTTCGCGACCGCAGGAGCAGGCTCAAATGTATGGCTGTTGGTGCCTTCCGGGACGATTCCTTCGATGGTGACCTTGTCACCGGCAATGCGGGATGTGATCGAGGTGATGGGTGAGACCGTGGTCGCTACCAAAATCCCCTCGGATGCCGTGTCTGATGAATCAGTCGAACTCGAGCAAGCGGCGAGAAAACCAAGTGTCAGGACAGCTGTCAGGGGAAGTGCGATCTTTCTCATGGCTCCATTATAGGGCATTTTTAGTAATTGCAAATTAATTGCAATTAGGCTTATTCGGGCTTGGCTTGGGTCCCCTGACTCGCTATTTGCTCATGCAGGCTGCTGACCATTTTCTTGAGATCTGCCAACTCGTCCATGACTTCCTTTGCCGGGTCGGGCTGATTCTGTTTGAGCAGTGTCGCCGCAAGACCG
>JBDQMZ010000171.1:0-3451 GCA_040261955.1 Candidatus Nanopelagicales bacterium | reverse complement strand
GGCGGGACCGCCGCCGCAGGTGCAGTAACTGGTTCGGCCGGTGCAGCAGGTGCAGCCTGTTGGGGTGCGTGCACAACCCCTGCAGCCACGCCACGTTCCAGTTGATCAATGCGCGCGCGCAAACCTTGGGTCGAGTCATCAGATGCCGGCAAAAGGAGTTTTGCCATGAGCAGTTCAAGCTGAAGGCGTGGTGCGGTTGCTCCCTTGATCTCTGTTAGCGCGCGGGACACCAGATCTCCGGCACGTGCAAGTTCCGCTGCACCAATGCGATTGGCTTGATCACTTTCCGTTTCAATAACTTCAAGCGGCGCGTGAATCAAACCGCGCTCAGCTGCACCGGGAACGCGTTGCAAAACAATGAGATCCCGGATTCGCTCGAGAAGGTCGGTGACAAAGCGTCGCGGTTCATGCCCTGCCTCAATCACGCGATCAACAACATCAAAGAGTGCTGCCCCATCACGATCAATGAGTGCGTCGATAGTTTCATTGAGCAGTGCGTTGTCTGTCATGCCCAACTGCAGTACAGCGTCTTGGTAGGTGACACCTTCAGGCCCACACCCAGAAATAACTTGACCGAGGACCGAGAGCGAGTCGCGCACACTCCCCGCGCCAGCACGCGCGATTAACGCGAGTGCCGCAGGATCAGCAGGAATTCCCTCACTCACGCAGACGCTTGCCAAATGCTCCTGAAGAATCTTGACGGGGACTAAACGAAAACCATAGTTGTGTGTGCGCGAGCGGATTGTTGGAAGTACTTTGTCTGCCTCAGTTGTTGCAAAAATAAATCGAACGTGCTCCGGTGGCTCCTCCACCAATTTCAACAGCGCATTGAAACCCGCGGGTGAAATCATGTGGGCTTCATCGATGATGTACACCTTGTAGCGGGACTTGGCGGGGCCAAACATGGCGCGCTCTCGCAGGTCACGGGTGTCATCAACACCACCATGGCTTGCTGCATCGAGCTCGATCACATCGATGGAACCCGATCCCGTTGCTGACAGGTCCACGCAACTTTCGCACACACCGCAGGGATCCGGGGTTGGCCCTTGCTCACAATTCAAGGAGCGGGCAAGAATGCGTGCCGTTGAAGTCTTACCGCAACCGCGCGGCCCGGAGAGCAAATATGCATGGTGCATCCGATTATTTTCCAGAGCCCTGCGTAGGGGTGTTGTGACGTGATCCTGCCCAACTACTTCACTCAGGGTTTGTGGTCGATAGGTGCGGTACAAGGCCATATGAGGGCTTTTTGGTGCTTGGGTCTCTGCCTTTTTTGCCACGCCGCCACTCTACACAGTCACGGAGACAGTCGGTCCCGTAAAGGACTCTGCCCGGCCTCCTCGAAGGAAAGCCGGGCAGAGAGCGCAAATTGCTACTAGTCAGCGAGAACGAATGTGCCCTTGTTGCTGACCTCAAGGATTTCGACTGGAACCTCTGTGCGGTTTCCTGTCTTCTTCTTGAAAGTTATTGAGCCGGTTGCACCCTTGTAGTTCTTTGTTGCAAGAACTGCTTTCTTGAGAGCCTTATAGTTTGTTGTTCCGGCCTTCTCAATCGCAGCTGCCAGGACGTAGACAGAGTCGTAAGTGAAGTCGCCCCACACACCTGGCTTCTTTTTGAACTCTTTGACATATGCCTTGGTGTAGGCCTTGGCAGATGGCAACTGTGGAGCGGCGGGAACACCACTGAATGTGCAGTGTTGTGCAGCCGCAAGACCCGCTTCTGTGACGAATGATGGATCAACATTGGCCAAGCCCATGAAACATGGAGTGGCTGGTGCGGTGGCCAACAGTTCCTTTGCAATGACGGAACCGGCCGGGTAGTAGGTGCTGGAGTACAGCATTCCTGGGTTCGATGCCAATGCTTGTGCAATCTGGTCCGAGTAACTTGCGCTACCTTCCGGGACAGCAATTTGAGTGACCGCAATTCCATTTGCGGTTAGCCCTGCTGCTGTTTGCGTGGCAATGGAGGATGTGTAGTCCGAAGGATCCACCAGCATCACAACAGACTTCACTCCGGTTGAACTGATGTAATTAATTTCAGCGGGTGCGATCTGCGAGTTCATTGGCTGAGTTGTTGCGCCATATCCCTGTGTTGCCAGAGAGGATGTCATGCGCATGGGGAAAATCTTGTTCTTGACGTAGATCGGGAGGTTCACGACTCCAACACCTGAGTTATAGGGGCCAACTACCGCATCAGCGCCAGCCTTCTTGGCCGCTGTCACTGCTGCTTTTGCTTTATCGGGGTCGGCTTGGTCGTCGACTCCAACAATTTTTATCATCTTTCCCATGACGCCACCAGCAGCATTGATTTGCTTGGCTGCAAGCTGGGCTCCGCGCAGTTGGTCCTTGCCGTTATTGGACTGTTCACCCGTTAGGGGTGCTTCCAGAGCAATAACGATCTCTCCCGTGTGCGCGGCTTGTGCGGGGAGAGTTGTTGCCCCTACTGCGAGGATCGAGGCCAGAGCCACAATTCCTGCAGGCTTGAGAACGCTTAATTTCACGATTTTCCCTTCAATGGATCCACTTTTATTGCATTTCGGCTGGAAACTACCAGCACTTCACACTACTCCAACACCGTAAAAACACGGTATTGCTAGAAAAAGGGACTCCCCGCGCACCTATCAGCGCCCACCTGCCCTTGCTGCCTTCCGGCCCTGGGGGATTCAGCGAGATGACACCGCGCGAGGAGTCGTAGGACAGGGTACGCGCCGGGCAATGTACGTGCGCAAAGTGGCTGTGGGTAATCTCCCCCACGGAGGATTCGCCTAGTGGCCTATGGCGCTCGCTTGGAAAGCGGGTTGGGTTAACGCCCTCAGGGGTTCGAATCCCCTATCCTCCGCCAGAATTTCGCTCACCTGCTCGTAGCCAGCGCCGCCATATTGCTTCATGGCCCAGAGGATGTCACCATAAGAACATGGTGAAAAAGCCACGCATGGAATCGAGGCTGTCCACGCGTCTGGGCATCGCAGTCGCAGTCATAATCGGAATTATCGGCATGCATCACATGGTGGTCGTCATGTGTTCTACTCCTGCCCACATGGCGAGCACAAATGTTGCAGAGACTCATGCACATGCCCCACACGTCAGTCAAGAAGAACCTGAGGTGATCCGCGTATCGGCGGCCGATGCTCCCGCGGACTCTGATCATCACCCAAGCCTGGCTCATTTATGTCTCGTTATTGCCATGGCACTGGCACTATTTATGCCGACAATGAAGGCTCGTTACAACTCCAGGAATCGCCTTGAAGTAAATAGAAGTCACGGTCAGCCATTAAACCTACGAGCTCCACCACAAAAAGACCTCCTCTGTATTAGTCGAACATAAAAGGAACGATTCACCACGTTCCTCGAGGCTTTCATGTCTCACACTCAACTATTTACAGGAGATTTTTATGTCTATTTTTCGTTCGGCAGCACTCAAACTTTCAACAAAGTCACTTCTCATTTCAATGGCG
>JBDQMZ010000170.1:0-2633 GCA_040261955.1 Candidatus Nanopelagicales bacterium | reverse complement strand
GGGAGTGATGTCGACGATTCTCGGTGGACAGCCGGATATCGAAATTGTCTTGGCCACGGAAGATCCATTGGAAGCGTTGGGTTCAGATGCCGTGAATTCTGCTGATGTGGCTTTACTTGACCTCGCTCTTGGTAGCGACACACTTACCGGAGTCGATCTTGCTTTGGCGCTTCGCAACCGAAACCCGAACATCGGGATTGTCATCCATTCGCAACACCCCTTGAAGTCCTTGGCCGAAAACATTCCAGCCACTGAGCAGATGGGTTGGTCCTTTCTAGCAAAGAGCGGCACTTTGAAAACAGAAGAACTTGTAAGCCTGCTCAAGTCCACAGCTAGCGGCATGAGCCACCTGCGGTTAACACCACAAGATGGCAGTGGTGAATACAGAAACGATCTGCTACATCTGTGAATTCACTTGTTGGACAGATTCCTACAGGCTCCACCAGCCTTCGAGCCCGGGTGTTGATGTTCATGCCGAAATCAGCCAGCAGATATGAAGTCAAACTCAACGAGAAGCGCCAGAAAGCTGCTGTTAGCGCTCTCAGGACAGCAGGCTATGTCGGGGCAATCACGACAAAGACTGTCAAAAAGAAGTCCAAGAAATCGGCAAAAGCCAACGCCATCACCATCTGGTTCAGCACACCAGAGGTGGATCAAACCACAACATGACAATGGTGAGCCACCAATTATGAATCCCATCCATTCAATGAAGGAGCATCTGCTCCCACTTCCTCTTTGCTGAGAATGAATTGATTCGTGAAGGGGAAACCGAATGTAATTGAGTCGGTGGCGCTGCTGGGATAGGTGGTCCAGTTCCCTGAGTTGCAATTGGGAGGAGCGTAGGTAAAGGTCGTACATGGTTCCGGCGAAGACCAGACCTGCGAGAAAGCCGCCCGGCAGAGCATTCCCCTCGCGGGAAGGCCGCGAATGTGCGATATTCCTGTTAACAGTCTCACTCCTGAGGGGGGAAGTTTCTTATGATCTCGGTCGTGCTCAGAGTCATGCTCAGCATGGTTCTTGTTGCCGTCACTCTCATGATTGGAACTGCCGCGCACGGTTCTCCACTCCAAAATGAGGACCCAAATGTTGCGGGACAGTGGAAAACATTGTCACTCACCCAAAACCGTATTGGCTATGAACTGACGCTGAGGAAGGCTAGCGCTGGTGTGGGTAAATCCATCTATCAGGGAACGCTGCAGTTTCGTCACCGCGATGGTCGTCAGACAAAGCCAATCAAGGTGCGATTGGCCGTCGGTGCTCAATCCAAGGGCAGTTTTCGTGTCACGATTGTCACGCGCGGTGGCGCATTGGCCACTGGGAAACAGGCGGTGAGTGGACGACTGTATAAATCAGATGGATCGATGTACTTTCCCAGGTGCTCCAAAGTCTGGCCACTCGCTATGAAAGGCGAGGAAGACACCGACTGTCTTTTCCGCGAGATGCCGAACTAGTTACCTCGGTGACGAAAGTATGCAGAATTCGTTGCCTTCAGGGTCAGTGAGCACAACCCAGGAGACCTCCCCTTGGCCGATGTCGCATCGAGATGCACCAAGGTCGAGCAGCCGATCAACTTCTGCGTTCTGATCAAGCGGCCGGAAATCGAGGTGCAGTCGATTCTTGGTAACACGGTCCTCGGTCACTCGAAGAAAAAGGATTCCAGGGGTGGATTCGGCGGACGATCGAATCTCGACTTCCGTGCCATCTTCATGTGTAACGACCCAGTCGAGTGCTCGAGCCCACCAGTGGCCAAGGGCCCGAGGATCGTGTGAATCAATGACAACTTGCTCCCACTTCAGTGTCATGTGGGGAGTATTGCATGTTTGATATGTTCTAATTTTAGGACTTGTAGGCAGGAACCGAATCGAATTGCCAACCTGCCGATTTTCAGTACGCCAGGGAACGACTCATTGTTGGCCTTCATTAACATTCTTGCCCGTCTTGAGACCCCATTCCTTGGTAATTAGTCACGCCGCCAGAAACGCCTTCTAGGTCTGTGTCAGTAAGGTCAGACGGTTTTGATACAGGTGTATCTGTGGTGTTGGGTGGTTCGTGCATGGGAATCTCCTTGCGTGCTTCGGGTTCTCGGTCAATTCGGAGGTTAGTGAAAGCTTGGCCCGAGCACTACCGTGGAAACACGGTTCACTGCGTGTCATGCCTCATGAAGCTTCCCACAGTTTCCCCATGGTGACTCATCGTTTATCAACTATCCGCATGTTTTCGTGAAAGGACTGTGAAATAGAGGTTGTTGGCGTTGCGGGCAACCTCATGATCCTGATAGGAACTAATTCATTGACACAACCGAACAACCGCCTTGTGACACCCTCCTTGAAGGCGTCTCGGGTGGATCTAATGCCGGTGCTGACGCAAAAAGCTGTTAGTGAGCTGCTGCCATAGTTGTCAGCGTTAATACCGCGGCGCGTTCCACGTCAATGCCCAACGCAGCAAATTGTTCATTTACATCCGTTGATACCCACTCGCCCCAAAGAACCTGATCGCAATCCTTCAAGGAGGGTGTCACAAGGCGGTTGTTCGGATGTGTCAATGAATTAGTTCCTATCAGGATCATGAGGTTGCCCGCAACGCCAACAACCTCTATTTCACAGTCCTTTCACGAAAACATGCGGATAGTTGAT
>JBDQMZ010000169.1:0-3132 GCA_040261955.1 Candidatus Nanopelagicales bacterium | reverse complement strand
CAGCATTGATCAGTTGGATCGGTCCATGGTTCGTTTGCGCCCATACTGATTAATAGGCATGAAGTGAATGGGAACTAGTTAGCGTTGGAAGGCGGCTGCAACACCTGAGTCAACAGGAACAATGAGACCTGTTGTTCGCGAGAACTCATCAGATGTCAGTGCAGTGACCACGGCGGCAATGTCTGCGGGCACAACCTCGCGCTTAAGAATTGTGCGCTGAGCATAAAAGGCTCCTAGGTCCCTTTCCTCGATTCCATAGACCGCCGCTCGATTGGCGCCCCAGCCGCCTGCAAATATGCCTGACCCTTGAACGACGCCGTCAGGTGCAATTCCGTTGACTCGAATGCCGAATTCCCCGAGTTCAACGGCGAGTAAACGCACTTGATGTGATTGGTTTGCTTTTGCCGCGCTGTAGGCGATGTTTGCTGGACCAGCAAATACGGAGTTCTTGCTGGCAATGTAAATGATGTCTCCACCCATATTTTGTGAAATCATGGTGCGCGCACATTCCCGTGAAACGAGGAATGAACCCCGAGCCATAACGTCATGCTGCACATCCCAGTCTTCAACCGTCGTCGCAATGAGTGGCTTGCTGAGCGATAGACCTGCATTGTTCACGATCAGATCGATGCCTCCGAATGCTAAACAAGCGGTAGCAACCAGATTGTTTATTTGGATCTCATCTGTCACATCCACTGCAACGGCGATTGCATGATCTGGGCCACCTAATTGGTCAGCGAGAGCCTGGGCCGCGTCAATGTTTCGATCGGCGATCACAACTACTGATCCATCACGCACGAGGTGCTGGGCAATCGCTTTTCCGATTCCACTAGCACCGCCGGTGACGAGCGCTATCCGACCCGAGTGACGTCTTGCTGCAGGCATGCGTTGCAACTTTGCTTCTTCCAAAGCCCAGTACTCAATGCGAAACTTTTCCTGTTCGGAGATCGGCTTATATGTTGAGAGTGCTTCAGCCCCCCGCATGACATTAATGGCGTTGAGGTAAAACTCACCCGCGACGCGAGCCGTCTGCTTGTTTGCACCGAATGAAAACATGCCGATTCCAGGGATGAGCACGATTGCGGGATCAGCACCGCGCATTGCTGGGCTGTCTGGTGTTGCCCAACGTTCATAGTAGGCAACATATTCAGCACGATATTGCTCGTGGAGCTCATGCAATCGGGCTTCTATTTCCGCGATGGGTGATGAGGGAACAAGATCGAGCACCATGGGTCGAACTTTCGTGCGCAAGAAGTGATCGGGGCAACTCGTTCCGAGTCTGGCCAATTCGAGGTGGCGCTCCCGCGAAAGAAAGTCGAGTACTTCATCGCTGTCCGTGAAATGACCAACCATGCGTCGATCGCGTGAAGCGATTCCCCGGATGATTGGCGCCAATTGCGCAGCAAGTTCTTTCCGTTCGATTTCAGGTAATGGTTCATAACCTTGCACGACGGGCCCAAAAGGTTCAGGGCGTCCGTTCTCCGTGATGAATGCTTGCGCCGTGCGAATAATGTGCTCTGAATTGCTTTCGCATTCTTGTGATGTAGCGCCCCACGCGGTGATCCCGTGACCACCGAGTATGCAACCAATAGCCTGAGGGTTGGCCCGTTGAATTTCAGCAATTTCTAAGCCCAATGCAAATCCGGGTCGGCGCCAAGGTACCCAGACCACCGTGTCACCAAAACACGCTCGCGTGAGTTCTGGGCCGTCAGCCGAAGTGGCGAGGGCGATACCCGAATCAGGGTGGAGGTGATCCACATGGGGAAGGTGAACAAGTCCGTGCATCGCGGTATCGATGGAAGGTGCCGCACCGCCAGGCCCATGGAGGCAGAAGTTCAACGCTGTGACCAGTTCATCGTCTCTGCCATTGTCATTGTCATCATTGTCGTCATTGTCTTCATTGCCTTCACGGCGAAAAACCTCGGCTAAATCTCGCAGTCGTTCAAGTTGCAGTACGGCGAGCCCACTTTCGGTGAGTGTTCCTAAGTCGCCGCCGGAGCCTTTGACCCACATAACTTCGATCGGCTTGCCCGTCACGATGTCCACCAGTTCACCTTTGGCAGAGGTATTGCCACCGGCGTAGTTGGTGTTACGCGGGTCTGAGCCGAGCCGATGTGAGCGGTTGAGAAGTTCGGCGACGGGTGACGTTGACACTATTGCTCCCGGAGGTAGATACATGTAATATCGTGTTAGGTTATCAAGATATAACAAGGTTGGCAATCAGGAGATATATGGCAATCGAGGGATCTCTGGCCGCTGAGGAGCGTCAGGAGTTGTTACTTTCCACCCTGCGTACCGAGAGCAAGGTGGAGATCGAGGAGGAAGCTGAGCGATTCGGCGTTCACCCGATGACAATTCGGCGGGCACTTAAATCCCTGGAAAGATCTGGACGTGCTCGGCTAGTTCGCGGCGGCGCAGTGTATGTCGGCACAGAGGAGTTCGCTGTTCGGCAATCACGGGCTTTGACGGCCAAGCGAGCTATCGCAGAAAAACTGCATCCGATCATCAAGGAACATGACTCGATTGGCCTTGACGCGTCCAGCACAGTGCATTGCCTCGCCGAAAAAATGCCCAACACCTCACCCCTGCTCGTTGTGACCTATGGGCTACAGGCATTTCAAACGCTACAAAACATGCCTAATGTGCGTGCAATCTTGTCTGGTGGCGAACTTGACTCGCGCACCGGAAGCCTGGTCGGAATGGTTGCCCAAGAAGCGATACAGAGGTTTTCCCTCTCCTGCTGTGTAATTTCCACGACAGCCTTGGACCACGATTGGGGAACGATGGAACCAACGGTCGAGGAAGTCGGCATGAAGCAAGCACTTGCACAGATATCTGATCGTGTGATTTTGGCCATTGATTCGACGAAACTTTCGCAGCGGGCAGCCGTGCGGTCAGTCGCGTTATCGCAAGTGGATCTTTTGGTCACCGAACTTAATGTGGATGACATTCAACTTGACCCCTACCGAGACTTGGTCGCATTGTTATGACATTTAAACATCACGATGAATGGAGACACATCTTTACAACCGGCCATTGTGCGAATAGGTTTTTGACAATTGAAATGAGGAAATATGCCTGATCTCCATGATTCAACTGCGATAGTTACCGGTGGGGCTCGCGGTCTTGGTT
>JBDQMZ010000168.1:0-23482 GCA_040261955.1 Candidatus Nanopelagicales bacterium | reverse complement strand
GTGGAGTACGACAGCGTGCGAGCCGATCAACGAATCATCGTGAATAGTGCACCCTTCGAGGTGCACCCCATGTCCGATAACGCATCGATCGCCGATGACGGTGTCAAGCGTGCTTGTGCAATGAACAACTGTTCCATCCTGAATTGATGTCTGTGCGCCAATACGAATTGCACCGTGATCACCTCGCAGGACCGCACAAGGCCAAATACTGGCTTCGGGGCCAATGTGAACATTTCCAATTACAACTGCATCTGGATGCACAAATGCGGTTGGATCAATATTCGGGCTTAGGTCTCCGAGCGCATAAATTGCCATGGTTAGGAAGTCTAGTTCCGGATTACTGGTTGGTGTCGTCCATGTCCCATTGGCTTCCCGCCAGTGGGCATCTAGATCTCGCAAGTGGGCATTACGTTCGCGCCGATGGCTATTTCAGACCCCGTGCTGCCGAATATTGCTCGATGAGGCACAATCTGCGCGCAAGGTCCCGCGGCTAGTGCGCATCCGCACTGAGCCTCGAGGTTTCGTCCGATAAGAAAGAGGCACACATGGCTACCGATTATGACGCTCCTCGCAAGACCGATGAGGAACTCGCGGAGGACAGCCTCGAGGAGCTCAAGGCCAAGAGGGCTGAAAAAACATCGTCGCCTGTCGACGTCGATGAGGCGGAACTCGCTGAAACAATTGAGTTGCCTGGTGCAGATCTGTCATCGGAAAATTTGACGGTTCAGGTGGTGCCGAAGCAGACCGATGAATTCACCTGCATGTCATGCTTCTTGGTGCACCACCGCAGCCAGTTTGACCACGAGGGCAAATCTGGGCCAATCTGCAAGGAATGTGCCTGAATCAGGCTCGACGCGAGATAATTCGGTACACGGCAACTTCAACAACGGCTGCCGAAGCTGCCGTAATCGCCGACCAGATAAGCGCGTTGCCCAAATTTACCGTGGGATCATCAGCGACCGGTGCTTTGCGGCCCAGTGCCTTGCGGTAACCAGAGTCAAGCATTTTGCGGACGGCCCATGTTGCGGTCATTGCAACAATCGGGGCAACAATGTGAATGGCAACGTTATTTTGTTGTATCGCCGAACCCGTATCGTCGTGTCCATCACCGAGTTGTTCATAAGTCATAGGTCTTGTCTATCACCAATAACCTGAGAGTTCAAAGTGAACTGTGGAAATAGTGACCTCAGGGATTAGCGAGTGCTGACACCAGGGCCTCTGGTTTACGGGTCGAAATAACCCACATTCCGTGCGGATCGTCCGAATTCATCAGGTTGATTGCGATGGCCTGCATGCCTGATCGAACGTCGAGGTATGCAGTGGCATCGAGTTGGCCACGTCTCGCGGCTACTAACTCCTCGGCGCTCAAGATTCTGGGGTTGACCCATTCATTCGATTGGCCAACTGTTTGTCGTATATGGGCGTTCCCCACTCTTATCAGCGTTGCGTCCAAATTCTGCCGCACTTCGATCAATGGGGCGTTGAAGTACATGAGCAGCACTATTCCGATTCCCACGATTGCCATGATGAGGAACCCCACGCGCACATCAATTGCCGCGCCGTAGGCGATAGCGATCATGGCAACCAGTGTTGTTGCAACCACAAATGAAGATATTCGAGGTACAACCCGTTCTCGGTAACGAAGGCTAGATGGTTGGCTCTCTGGAATGTGACTCACGCTCAGGAGTATGGTGCATTGTTGTGCAAACAACACCTCCGGCTGACGCATACGTACCACTCAGAAGTGAAAACGCGCCGGAGCACGGTAGCGCCATCCCCACCCACTACAAGTCGTGCTTTGGCTGCGGAATCGATCATGAGACTGGTCTCCACATGGTTGTGACGGCAGGGCATGACCTCACGGCAAATGGAGTTTTTACCGTCACAAAGCATCACCAGGGTGCACCCGGCCTGGCGCATGGAGGATTACTTTCTGCCGCCATCGATGAGGTTCTCGGTTCGCTCAACTGGCTTCTCGGGGTCCCTGCTGTCACAGGGCGACTCGAGTGTGATTTTCGAAAGCCCGTGCCCGTGGGAACCACGCTATTTGTCAGCGCTCAAATCGATGCGGTTCAGGGTCGCAAGGTATATACAAGTGCACAGGCATACATGAACGCAATTGACGGGCCGACAGCAGTTTCGGCCAAAGCGATCTTCATTCAAGTCGATGTTCAACATTTTCTGGATAACGGGAACAGCACCGAGGTGAAGGCTGCTTTCCAAGACCGAAATGGCGATTGGTCAAAAATGGCTCCGAACAATGATGAGCTTGTCCAAACATTTGAGGTGAATCCGTGATGCAACCTGTTCAACTGCTCATTCAACGGCTCGATTCAGACCTGCCACTACCAGCACACGAACTTCCTGGCGATGCGGGCCTTGATATCTATGCACGTGTCACACTTGAACTTGCTCCTGGGGAACGAGCGCTAATTCCTACCGGAATTGCGATCGCGTTGCCCGCAGGTTACGTCGGCCTAATACACCCTAGGAGCGGGTTGGCAGCCAGACATGGATTCACACTTGTAAATTCTCCAGGCACAATCGACTCGGGTTATCGGGGAGAAATCGCAGTGATTGGCCTGAACACGGGTGCCGACTCATTCACCATCGTTCGGGGGGATCGAGTTGCCCAGTTGGTGGTTATGGAATTGCCTCGTGTCCTCATACAGGAGGTGAAAACGTTACCAGGGTCAGTCCGGAGCGCAGGAGGATTCGGTTCAACAGGTTGACGATCAGGCATGTTCACATGGGTGGTAACACCACAGTGCAACTCGAGAAGTGAGAGGATAGACGGGTGACGGACACCAATCTGCGGAACAACGGTCCATTTGATGAATCTGAAGCCAGTTTTGGTGACGAAAACAGGGTAGATCTCGGCGGGTTGTTGCTTTCAGTGCCTGCGGGAGTGGAATTACAGGTGCAGGCAGATCAAGCGAGTGGGCGAATTACCGCGCTCACGCTGCGCCATGGTGAAAGCGGTATGCAACTGCAACCATATGCAGCACGCAAGTCCGGTGGCATGTGGGAGGAAGTCATAGCTTCCATTACAACATCCGTGAATTCCTCCGGCGGTTTAATTGAGCAAGTTGAAGGGCCGTGGGGAGTTGAGTTGAATGCGCAAATCAACGCAAATGAATCAGCAGGTACCGGGAGCGCCCTCCAACCGGCACGATTTGTGGGTATTGATGGACCCAGATGGTTCCTTCGTGCGGTCTTTTTGGGAAAGGCTGCGCGTGATCGCGATGCAGCTCAGGTCCTATCTGAATGCCTTCGAACGGCGGTGGTGATTCGTGGCGACTCAGCCATGGCCCCAGGGGCCCCGCTCGCGTTGAGAATCCCCAAGGACAGCATGTCCCCAGAACAGAGTGAACTCAAGCCGCCTAGTCCATTTGAGCGCGGTCCTGAGATCACGGAAATCCGCTGATACTGATGAACGCCATCGTTCGGAGTGCGCGACGACTCACGGAGTCACTGACAAAATCGCGCAGCTCTCATGAGTATTCAGACCTCCAACAACAATTTGGAGATTACCCGGATCCGCTCGTGCAGGAGATTCAAACATGCAGTCCGGGTTCGCTGGTGGAGATAATTGGAACCGTGCGCGTCGTGTCGATTCGCCCCCAAGACCTATCTCCAGCCGTTGAGATTGAATTGACCGATGGTTCAGGTGTGGTAAAAGTTGTCTGGCTGGGCAGACGCAAAATTCCTGGAATTGTCGCTGGCCGAACCATGAAAGTGTGCGGGCGGTTGACCTGTAACACGGATCGACCAACAATTTTTAATCCTAAATACGAACTTCGACCACTCAAGAGATGAGATAAATTCGGTGAGCCAGGAGCAAGAGGAGTCCCCACAGGGAGCGCACCTGCCCGAGCACGAAACTATTGCCGATGTCGCGGCCGAACGCCTGATCCTTGACAGAGCAATTGGTGGGTGGCGCGGTCTGATAGATAGCGGTGTACCAACGCTTGTGTTCGTGCTCGCATTCTTGGTTTGGCCAGACACTCTTGCCAATGCCGTTTACGCGGCCATTGCCGCTGGCGTCATAATCCTCATTTTCCGAGTAATTCGTCGTGACCCACTGACGCAAATATTTGCGGGATTCGTAGGACTTGCCATCGCCGCAGGATTCTCTGCTTGGACTGGAAAGGCCGAGAACTTCTTCTTGCCTGGCCTGCTCACCAACTTGGCGTACGGCTCCGCATTTCTCATCTCGATACTGGTTCGTTGGCCGCTACTTGGTGTGGCGTTGGGTTATTTCACGGGCACGGGTACCTCTTGGCGCAATGAAGTTCCATTGCGAAGGGCTGCCGCGGCAGCGAGTTGGATTTGGGTAGGAATGTTCTTTGGCAGGCTTTTGGTGCAGGTGCCTTTCTATTTCAGTGGGTCAGTAGGAACTCTTGGCGTGATCAAGATCGTCATGGGCTGGCCACTGTTTCTTGCCGCGGCGTACTTCACCTACCGCGTGCTGGCGCCGGTTTATGCAGAGCTCAATGCGCGAAAAGCTCAAAACCCTGAGAGCGACGCCTGAATCGGTTGGGCAAAAAGTTGCCCCTCACTTCTTAGTTGCATGTCCCAGCATGTTTTGTAATGCGCTCTCCTGATGGGGAGCGGAAACAAATACGAGTTCATCGCCGACTTCGAGTGGGTCGTCCGAACTCGGTGTGATGACACGCTCACCTCGCACGATGGCAACCAGCGCTGTGTCTTCAGGCCAGTTTTGATCGCCCACGCGTTGTCCCGCAACGGGAGAGTCAGAAGCGAGTGTGATTTCAACAAGATCGGCATCGCCTTGGCGGAATGTAAAGAGGCGAACCAAATCTCCCACCGAGACGGCCTCTTCAACGAGTGCCGACATCATGCGAGGGGTTGAGACAGCTACATCGACACCCCATGATTCGTCGAACATCCATTCATTCTTGGGGTGATTTACGCGTGCGACTACACGAGGGACGCCGAACTCTGTCTTGGCCAAGAGTGCAACGACCAAATTGACCTTGTCATCGCCGGTGGCAGCCACCACAACGTTGCACTCTGAAAGACGAGCCTCCTCAAGGGCAGATACTTCACAGGCATCGGCCATTAATGTTTCTGCGCCCTGAACGACACCGGGCCGCGCTAGTGCAACGTCTCTGTCGATGAGGAGAATCTGATGACCGTTTTGAATCAGTTCTCGTGCGATGGCCCTGCCCACTTTCCCTGCACCAGCGATAGCGACTCTCATTGGGTGCCTCCTGGCAAGTTCAAGCACACTGACTCTATGGCCTCACGTTGCTCGGGATGGAATAAAAGGTGGATTGTGTCGCCTTGTTGCAGTACAGATTCAGAATGCGGCAGTTCGGTGCTGCCATATCGGGTTATGAATGCAATTCTTGATTTGGTTTGGGCTTCAAGTTCCGTGGCGTTTCGTCCCAACCACGAGTCGTCCAATGGCATTTGAGCTAGGACCATGGTCCCCGATTGGTCTGTGTATTCAACGTTCGCAGAGGTGGGTACCACTGCCTTCATGATTTGCCCGGCGGTCCAGGACACGGTCGCGACCGTTGGGATGCCCAGCCGCTCATAGACCGCCGCGCGTTGTGGGTCATAGATTCGTGCAATGACGTGAGGCACGCCGTAGGTCTCCCTGGCGACACGAGCGGCGAGAATATTGCTGTTGTCGCCGCTACTTACTGCGGCAAATGCATGTGCACGTTCGATGCCGGCCGCTTCAAGGGTCTCACGATCAAATCCGACACCTTTGATCGTTGTACCTGAGAATTCTGGAGCCAATTTGCGAAATGCGGAGGCATCTTGATCAACTATGGCAACAGAGTGGCCTTGCTCATCGAGCCAAGTCGCTAGAAGCGATCCAACACGTCCACACCCAAGAATCACAATATGCACGAGGGACACGCTACACCTCTGAGTTGGCTGAGTTCATCTCTATGGCAAGGGGGGCATAGAGTTCGGAGTCGTGTCCCTGTCTGACGGCGTCAAGCGAATAGTTCTGGGTCGGGCCCTGCGCAGCGATCGACTCGCTGAGACCCTGCTTCCCAAGAGAATCGCCTTACCGGTCTTTGCAAGCGATGCACTGTCTTCCAATGCGTATGCGACGCAGGAGATTTTACTCGTCCTATCCCTCGGCGGCGCTAGCCTCTTTGCCTTTGGGCCATGGATTGCGGCCGCCGTTGTCCTTGTCTATTTCACCGTCATCGCCTCATATCGGCAGAACGTTCGTGCCTACCCCAACGGCGGAGGAGATTACGACGTAGTCTCAGCAAATCTCGGGCCACGCTGGGGTGTGTTCGTGGCGAGCGCGCTGCTAATTGATTATGTCCTCACGGTTGCCGTTTCCATCTCAGCAGCGGTAGCAAATCTTGGTTCAACGATCCATTTCGTGGAATTGCACAATGTGTGGTTTGCGGTGGCTATTGCCGTAATTATCACGCTCCTGAATCTCAGAGGAGTAAAAGAGTCAGGCGCTCTGTTCGCCATACCCACTTACATTTTTATCGGAAGCATCTTCATCATGATCGGGACTGCCGTATTTCGAAGTGCCCGTGGGGACACGATGATGGCTGAGAGTGCGACGTGGGAGATTGCCCAACAAAATGCAATTACGGGTTTGGCTCTCGTGTTCCTTGTTGCACGATCATTCTCATCAGGAACAACGGCGCTGACAGGCATCGAGGCCGTGGCCAATGGTGTTCCGTCATTCCGTGAGCCCAAGTCGAAAAATGCCGCTACAACATTGCTCTTGCTCGGCCTGATAAGTATGGCCATGTTCAGCGGAATCACATGGCTAGCCATTAAAACTGGTGTCAAAGTCACTCCGAGCGATGCGAACCTCATTGGGCTGCCAGAGGGCCAGGCACAAAAAACGGTCATTGTTCAAGTAGCGGGTGCTGTTTTCAATAACGCGACTTGGGCAGTGCTGGGCATTTCTCTGGCCACCGCCTTGATTTTGGCCTTGGCCGCCAATACGGCATTCAACGGCTTTCCCGTTATGGGGTCGATCTTGGCGCGCGATGGTTACCTGCCTCGGCAATTGCACACCAGGGGGGACCGGCTCGCCTACAGCAACGGGATTGTTGTTCTCGCTGCCTTAGCCATCATTCTCATCGTATTTTTTCAAGCGGATGTAACGAAACTTATTCAGCTTTACATCATTGGAGTATTCATCGCGTTCACTCTCAGTCAGTTTGGCATGATCCGACACTGGAGTCGACTACTCAAGTCTGAAACGAATGAGCGGGACAGACTCCGCTCGATTCGATCGCGCATTGTGAATACCATCGGATTCGTCATGACTGGCACCGTTCTGGTGATTGTGATCCTGACAAAGTTTTCCAATGGCGCCTGGATAGTCCTCGTGGCACTTCCCATCATTTTCTTTGGAATGTTGGGCATCAATAGGCACTACGAAACAGTCCGTCGAGAACTCTCGACACTTGAGACCGATCACGTGACTCTTCCCGCTCGTGTACATGCGCTCGTCTTGGTTTCAAAGATTCACAAGCCCACGCTCCGTGCCATCGCATACGCTCGGGCAAGCCGTCCCAATGTCATTGAAGCGTTGACCGTGAACGTGGACGATGCCGAGTCAGCGCTGCTCGAAGAGGAGTGGACCCGCCGGGGGATTCCTGTGACCTTGAAAATCCTCGACTCTCCGTATCGCGAGATAACGCGACCAATAATTCAGTACGTGAAAGAACTTCGATCAGAATCGCCCAACGATCTCATCGCCGTTTTCATACCGCAATATGTTGTAGGTCACTGGTGGGAACAAATACTTCATAACCAGTCTGCTCTCCGACTCAAAAGTCGGTTGTTGTTTTCGAATTCAGTCATGGTTATCAGCGTTCCGTGGCAGCTTGAATCAAGTGAGAAAAGCTTGGACAATGATTTTGAAAATGAGTCCAGGAGTGAGTGACAAGGACAGACGTCCGCAGGCCACCCCGCTGGCAATCGATCAGGAAATAGAGGTTGTCCTTGGTCCGATTGCTCATGGAGGGCACTTCATTGCTCACGCCTTGGGCAACACCATTTTTGTGCGTGGGGGCATTACGGGTGAACGGGTCATTATTCGCATTAGTTCGAAACGAAAGAGAATCTACAACGCTGTTGTGTCAACCGTTTTGGAATCCAGTCCTGATCGTGTTTCACCCACTTGTTTATCGAGCGGAAAGTGCGGTGGGTGCGATTTTCAGTACATCGCAGCTGACGTACAGAGGCAACTGAAACTCCGAGTGCTTCAAGAATCGTTGGTGCGTTTTTCCGGCCTGGATCAGGATCAGGTAGATGCAATATTGCCGACCGAAATCGTGCCCATTGGGCCCGATTCAGGTGCAGCGAGCCGGTCTCGAGCCCGATTCATGTGGGATGGGCAGTGGAATATGCGTGGCTTCATGAGCGCAGATCTGATCCCGACTCCACATTGCACGGTCATCTCGGAGGCGATGCTTACAACAATGGCCGAGGTTGCCAGGGAGTCACCTGCAGGCGAGTCGGGTATGGCCGTTGAATACACATTTGCTGAGGGTGACAGTGGTGTGAGTGTTGAATCTCTGGGTCGTCCGGTCATGGGTCCGCCCAAAGTGGTGCATTCATTTAACGGATTTACCTACCGCACGCCCATTTCAAGCTTCTGGCAGTCCAATCCAGAACTTATCGGTTCTGTTATGGGTTTCTTGGACTCACATGTTGCTGTTGAATCGGGACAGCGATGGTGGGACCTCTACAGTGGCGCGGGTGTATTCGCCGGCTATCTGAGTCAGCGGGTGGGCATTACGGGGAGCGTTTTTTCGGTTGAGGGGGACCGGCAGGGAAGCCAATCAGCCAAACGCGCATTCCACGACAGCGCAAATATTACAGTGGTCAATGCCGACGTCCAAGAGTTTCTCAACACGATTGAAAACGCTCAGTGGATCGATGGAGTGTTGCTTGATCCACCGCGAGTAGGCGCAGGGCACATGGTGTGCGAACGAATTATCGAACTCTCACCTAGAGTTATCGCCTATCTTGCCTGCGATCCGGTGGCACTTTCGAGAGATATCAAACTTCTATCCTCCCACTATCGACTCACAAGATTGGCTGCCTTCGACGCGTTCCCGATGACCCATCATTTTGAGACCGTGGCGCTCTTCGAGCACAGCACCGATTTATCTTGACGTCAAGATAAATGTGGTATCTTGGGAGCCCGCGCTAAAAGTGCCGCGCCCATACTTGGAGGCATCATGACCAGCCTAAATTCATTTTCAGCCCGTGAAACCCTGACCGTGGGCGATGCAGAGTTCGAGATTTTCGCCATTGATGCCGTGCCAGGTGCAGCCAAATTGCCGTTTACACACAAAATTTTGCTTGAAAACCTCCTGAGGAACGAAGATGGGGCGAACGTAACGAGGGACACAATCAATAGCTTGGGCTCTTGGAATCCTGATGAGGTGCCCAAGGATGAAATTCAGTTCACTCCTGCGCGAGTGGTCATGCAGGATTTCACCGGGGTCCCAGTTGTTGTCGATCTAGCCACGATGCGCGAAGCAGTCATCGCGCTCGGCGGGGATCCATCGAAAATTGAACCGTTGAATCCATCGGAGTTGGTCATTGACCACTCTGTTATCGCTGATTTTTTTGGCCATAATGATTCAGCGGCTCGAAATGTGGAACTCGAATACGAACGAAATCGCGAGCGTTACCAGTTTTTGCGTTGGGGTCAGGGTGCTTTCGAGGAATTCAAGGTGGTTCCCCCCGGAACAGGCATTGTCCACCAAGTGAATATCGAAAACCTTGCCCGAGTGGTCATGGCACGCGGTGGAGTTGCTTACCCGGACACGGTTGTTGGGACGGATTCGCATACCACCATGGTCAATGGCTTAGGCGTACTCGGTTGGGGTGTTGGAGGAATCGAAGCTGAAGCCGCGATGTTGGGTCAGCCTGTTTCCATGCTGATCCCTCGTGTGGTCGGCTTCAAATTGATGGGGGAGTTGTCCGCGGGTGCTACTGCTACGGATCTCGTTCTCACAATCACCGAGATGTTGCGTGCCCACGGGGTGGTGGGTAAGTTCGTCGAATTCTATGGTGAAGGCGTTGGCCAGGTGTCACTCGCTAATCGCGCAACTATTGGCAATATGAGCCCTGAATACGGCAGCACTGTGGCGATATTCCCCATAGATCAGGTAACCCTGGACTACTTGGAACTCACCGGTCGAACGGCCGAAAGTATTGCGCTGGTCAAGGCATATGCACAACGCCAAGGACTGTGGCATGACCATGTGAATGAGCCAACATATTCCGAGCTGCTCGAGCTCGACATGGCCACAGTGGTTCCAAGTATCGCGGGTCCCAAGCGCCCACAGGACCGGATCGCCCTCGCTGATGCGAAGACCGCATTTGCTGAGTCCCTGAATGACTACACCAATAGTCCAGAGCGTGTTGCCAAATTTGAGCTTGGGGGAGAGCCCGTCACAATTGGGCATGGCGCGGTGACGGTCGCCGCTATCACTTCATGCACGAATACATCGAATCCAGCCGTCATGATTGGCGCCGGGCTTTTGGCACGCAACGCCGTGAACAAAGGTTTGCAATCTAAGCCGTGGGTGAAAACCACTTTGGCTCCTGGGTCAAAAGTCGTAACCGACTACTATGAAAAATCAGGCTTACAACCGTACTTGGACAAGCTCGGCTTCAACACAGTCGGTTACGGCTGCACAACATGCATTGGAAATTCAGGTCCATTAATCGCTGAGGTTTCAGCTGCGGTTAATGAACAAGACCTGGCAGTGACCGCGGTGTTAAGCGGGAACCGAAATTTTGAGGGTCGCATCAATCCCGATATCAAGATGAATTATCTAGCCTCGCCTCCGCTGGTGGTGGCTTATGCCATAGCGGGCACCATGAATATAGACATTCTTAATGATCCATTGGGAAATGACCCTGATGGTGCACCGGTATTCCTCGCCGACATCTGGCCAAGTGCCGCAGAGATCGAGTCTGTGATTTCGCAGTCGATTGATACAGACATGTTCACTCGCAGGTACGCGGACGTCTTCGCAGGTGACGTAACCTGGCAAACACTTCCCACGCCGACAGGTGACGTGTTCCATTGGGACTCCAAGAGCACCTATGTGCGTAAACCACCGTACTTCGATGGTATGCAGGTCAGTCCAGATCCGGTGACCGACATTGTGGGCGCACGTGTTTTGGCCAAGTTGGGCGACTCTGTGACGACCGACCATATATCTCCAGCTGGATCGATCAAAGCTGATTCCCCTGCTGGCGCATATCTCGCCGATCACGGTGTTGAACGCAAAGACTTCAATTCCTACGGCTCTCGCAGAGGAAACCACGAGGTCATGATTCGTGGCACATTTGCAAATATTCGGCTCAAAAACCTGCTGCTTAATGGTGTCGAGGGTGGATTCACCATCAACTTCAACGACCCCGATATGCCAGTAACCACTATCTTCGATGCCGCCGAGGCTTACCACTCCACTGGAACATCGTTGGTTATTTTGGCGGGCAAAGAGTACGGCTCAGGGTCGAGTCGAGACTGGGCAGCAAAGGGAACAGCCCTTCTCGGCGTGAAAGCGGTTATCGCTGAGTCATATGAACGAATCCACCGATCCAATTTGATCGGCATGGGAGTGCTGCCACTGCAATATCAGCCCGGGCAAAGTGCAACAAGCCTTGGGCTCGAGGGCGATGAAGTATTCACCATAAAGGGTGTCACTGAACTCAACCAAGGTGTAACACCTACGTCGCTCATGGTTGAGGCTGCGCGCTCCGATGGACGAGTGGTCGAATTTTCTGCGGTTCTGCGAATTGATACTCCAGGAGAAGCTGATTACTACCGCAACGGTGGAATTTTGCAGTACGTTCTGCGCTCATTGCTGTAATCAGAGGGTAAGAGTCTAGGACATGAAACCGCCCGGCTGGCCAGTTGACTTGGTTGAACCCAATGACCCTGACTTTGATCCGCGCGTTGTGCGCTGGCTCCTAGACCGGCTTCCGGGAGAGATCCGTCAAGGTGCTGTTGCAAAGGACGCCAGTGCGCTCGTGTGGTTAGTTGCGGAGCAAACGTCTGCACAGATTGAGCTATATCGGTCGCTCTACGCCCGCGCCCGAGGGCAAGCCGCAACCGAGACCGTGGACCCGCTACTGGAGGCAATTAGTGCAGTTGGGGCCAACCTTGTGCGTCAGGATCGAGAAATTGCATTGATCGCTCGGGAAATTGGGCGCCAGAGGGCTCTCCACGGGGGCCAAATTCAGCAGATGCACCTAGACTAGAGCGGTGGCAATTCTCGAGACGATCAAAGATCCGCGCGATCTACGAGCGCTAGATCAAGAACGGTTGCCGGAACTCGCTGCAGAGATTCGTTCGTTTTTGGTTGAAAAGGTGTCGGCCACAGGTGGGCATTTAGGCCCAAACCTGGGTGTGGTGGAACTTTCCATCGCTTTGCATCGAGTTTTTCGATCTCCAGCTGACATGATTATCTGGGACACAGGGCATCAGTCATACGTCCACAAAATTTTGACGGGTCGCGCAGCAGATTTTGACTCCCTGCGGCAAGAAAATGGGTTAAGTGGTTATCCCAGCCGCGCTGAGAGTGATCATGACCTCGTGGAGAACTCCCATGCATCGACGGCTTTGTCGTATGCGGATGGACTGGCCAAGGCTTGGCAGCAGCGTGGCATTTTGGGGGAACAGCATGTTGTAGCGGTAATCGGCGATGGCGCGCTCACCGGCGGTATGGCATGGGAAGCCTTGAACAACATAGCCGCAGCAGATAGACCCTTGGTCATCGTTGTGAACGACAATGCTCGTTCATATTCCCCAACAATTGGGGGACTAGCCCACCATCTGTCAACCCTGAGAACGGCTCCGAGCTACGAAAAAGTTATGGGTTGGGGTAAACGTGTATTGCACAAGACTCCACTGGTGGGTGAGCCGATCTACGACGCTTTACATGGCATGAAAAAGGGCGTGAAAGATGTTGTAGCGCCGCAGGGAATGTTTGAGGACCTAGGCCTCAAGTACATCGGCCCTGTGGATGGACACAATGAAGCTGAACTTGAATTCGCACTCACGCGAGCTAGAGATTTCGCGGGGCCTGTCATTGTTCATGCCATCACACATAAGGGTCATGGTTATGCGCCCGCTGAAAACGATGAGGCCGATCGATTCCACGGTGTGGGGGTCATTGACCCCGACACGGGCAAGCCGTTGTCTTCAGCAGGTCCAACGTGGACCCAAGCCTTTGCCCACGAAATGGTAGCGATCGGGAGCGAACGAAAAGATGTCGTGGCCATTACCGCTGCAATGCTTGGTCCCACCGGGCTGGACCTGTTCGCTCAGACATACCCCGACAGGATCTTTGACGTGGGAATCGCCGAACAGCATGCGGCCACAAGTGCTGCGGGCATGGCCTACGGCGGCCTGCACCCGGTAGTTGCACTCTATGCAACATTCTTGAATCGAGCATTTGACCAGGTGCTGCTGGACTGTGCACTGCATAAAGCTGGTGTCACATTTGTGCTGGACAGAGCAGGCGTTACAGGGGATGACGGCGCGAGCCACAACGGAGTCTGGGATATGTCCATGTTGCAGGTGGTGCCAGGGCTACAGATCGCAGCACCCAGAGATGAATTCACGCTAAAACAAGCCCTACGCGAGGCGATTCTGGTCGACGACGCCCCCACGGTTATCCGTTTCTCAAAGGGAGCGTTGCCTGCCCCGATCCCTGCACTCTCTCACGGAGAGGATATTGACGTGCTCGCGGTCCATGGTTCTGGTGAAGTTCTCATTGTCGCGGTCGGTGCATTCGCGCAACTGGGACTAGATGTTGCAGAAGGACTTCAGGCCCAAGGAATTGGTTCTCAGGTGATCGATCCTCGTTGGGTTAAGCCCATTTCTCAGGAAGTTATTGATAAGGCATCTCGTTCGTCACTCGTGATTGTTCTCGAGGATGGAATTCGCGTTGGTGGAGTGGGGGCTGCAATCGGCCAGGAACTCCGAGACGCTGATTGTGACGTACCGCTGCGCAACTTTGGAACCCCACTTGAATTCCTGAATCACGCAAAGCGTGCATCGATTTTGATCGAGACTGGACTAACGTCCCAGGCGATTACGCGTGAAATCACAGAGTTGATGGCACAAAAAGCGGGCGCCGAATCCAAAGAATCTGAATCCGGCGCCACAATCGATTAATTAGCGGTTGTTTCCCTATGCCGGAACGCTTGCAATACCTTGCGCTAGGAATGGGGTTTTTGAAATTCCGCTGCGATCGAGGTAGGGAGTGATCCCGCCCAACCAGAAGGGCCAGCCTGCTCCAAGAATCATGCAGAGATCAATATCCTGCGGCTCGGACACGACGCCTTCATCGAGCATGATTCGTGCCTCTTCTTCCACTGCGATGAGTGCCCGGTTGAGAATCTGATCGGGCGTCATTGTGCTCGGGGAATCGCCAAAGATCGCTGCAACCCGGGGATCAAGAGTCTTGTTTCCCTTGTCATCCCATTGCCACACACCAGGAATTCCTTGGGAAACGAGTTCGCCCATTTTCTCGGAGACATGGAAGCGGTCGGGATAATGACCATTGAGGGTTTGCGCAACATGCTGCGCGACCGCGGGTCCAACCATTTGCACCAGTACGAACGGTTCCATGGGTAGGCCGAGAGCATGAACAGCGGCATCTGCGTCTGCAAAACTCGCCCCCTCGTCAACGCAGTGAATTATTTCACCCAAGAATCTGTTGAGGAGCCTGTTGACCACAAACGCGGGAGCGTCTGCCACGAGGACGCAGGATTTCTTGAGACCTTTACCCACGGCAAAAGCAGTTGCAAGTGATGCATCGTCGGTTTTCTCCGCCCTTGCAATCTCAAGGAGAGGCATAAGTGCGACGGGGTTAAAGAAGTGGAAGCCAACTACACGCTCAGGGTGTTTCAGGTCACTGGCCATTTCAGTCACGGACAACGAGGATGTATTTGTAGCAAGGATGCATTCAGGTGTGACAACTTCTTCGACCTGGGCGAATACAGTCTTTTTCACATCCATCTGCTCAAAAACGGCCTCGATGACAAAGTCAGCATCAGCGAATCCATCTTTGGAAGTTGACCCTGTGATTAAAGCTTTGAGCCTATTTGCCTTGTCTGGGGAGAGGCGCCCTTTGCCCAGGAGTTTGTCGATTTCCCCGTGAGCGTATGCGACACCCTTTTCAACTCGTTCTTGATCGAGATCCGTCATAATTACTGGAACCTTGAGTTGACGCGCAAAAAGAAGGGCCAGCTGGCTAGCCATCAGCCCAGCGCCAACGATACCGACCTTTTTAACAGGGCGTGCCAAGGATTTGTCGGGGACTCCAACAGGCTTTTTAGCACGGCGTTGAACCAAATCGAATGAATAGAGCGAGGCGCGTACGGCATCGGTCATCACCAGATCGGTGAGTGCTTCATCCTCTGCGTCGAATCCTTGGCTTCGGGTGTTCGTCTTAGCGGCAGCAACAAGGTCCAATGCTATGTAGGGAGCTCGGGTTGCCCCATGAATGCGTGCATCGACCTGTGAGCGATAACCCTCGACAACAGCATCCCAGGTTGAACGATCTATTTCCGCGCGGGCTACGTCAATGTCACCTTTGACTACTTTTGCCGCCCACAGTATGGATTGTTCCAGGAAATCAGCTGGTTCAAGGACAATGTCCATCACACCGAGCCGCAGTGCATCTTTGGGTTTCATCTGCTTGTTCTGACTCATCGAGTTAGAAATAATTACCTCGAGTGCATTAGCCGGGCCAACGAGGTTGGGCAGCAACCAAGCGCCGCCCCAGCCGGGGATGATCCCCAGGAATACCTCTGGCAATGACAATGCAGCAGCATCCGCTGAAACGGACCTGTAGTTGCAATGGAGGGCCAACTCGAGGCCACCACCCATTGCGGCTCCGTTTACAAACGCGAATGTGGGGACATTCTGCTCACCAAATCGACGCATGACGTCGTGACCGAGTTTGCCAAACGACGCGATGATGTTTGGATCGTTCACAAGGCTCATGGCAGATAAATCTGCACCGACAGCAAAGATGAATGGCTTACCGGTTACGGCAATGGCGGCAATATCTGGTTTACCGTTAATTTCATCGAGAGCTGTGTTGATGGACGCAAGACCGCCAGGTCCAAAGGTTGATGGACGGGTGTGGTCCTTGCCGTTATCTAACGTGATGAGTGCCATTGTTCCGGCGCCCAAGGGCATCTCTATGTATCGAACACGTGCGTGAGTTACTACCTCATTGGGATTTTCTGGTGTACTCATGATTAGTTACTCCCTGTCAGATTTTCCCAGATGACAGTGCCGCCCATGCCCAAACCAATACACATTGTTGTCACTCCATATTTCGCTTGCGGATTCATTTCAAAGTCCTTTGCCAGATTGGACATCAGTCGGATGCCACTTGACGCCAAAGGATGGCCGACTGCAATCGCACCGCCCATGGGGTTAACCCGGGGATCGTCATCGGCGATTCCGAAATGGTCAAGGAATGCGAGAACTTGAACCGCGAATGCCTCATTCACCTCAAAGAGATCGATGTCTTGTATTGAGAGCCCTGCCTTTGCTAGAGCCTTCTCCGTGCTGGGTACTGGACCCACTCCCATAACTTCGGGTTCGACACCCGCAAATGCAAACCCGACCATGCGCATCTTTTTGCTCAGACCGTGGTTATCAGCGAACGTCTCACTGGACAAGATGGCCGCCGTGGCTCCGTCCGAGAGGCCTGATGCGTTACCTGCAGTGACCCGCCCGTGAGGCCTGAAGGGGGTCTTGAGGGTTGCCAAACCCTCAAGGGAAGTCCCCGGCCGTGGGGATTCATCCTCGGTAACGAGTGTGACCCCCAGTTCGGCAGAGCGAGCGGCGACTGGGACAAGATCCGGCTGGATAAGTCCGTTTGCGTAGGCTTTTGCGGTCTTCTCTTGTGATGCCAGAGCGAAAAGGTCGGCGCGCTCCTTTGTCAGGTGTGGGAACCTGTCGTGGAGGTTCTCTGCGGTCGCCCCCATTTGCATGGCATCAGGGTCAACCAATCGTTCGGAGAGATAACGTGGATTGGGATCGACGCCCTCACCCATGGGGTGATGTGTCATATGTTCCACGCCGCCAGCAACGGCGAGGTCATAAGCACCCGCCATGATGGCTCCTGAGAGAGTGGTCACAGCTGTCATGGCCCCGGCGCACCACCGATCGATGGAGTATCCGGGTACCGAAGAAGGTAGGCCGGCCAGGAGTGAAGCAGAGCGACCAATGTTCATGCCTTGGTCTCCGCTTTGTGTTGCAGCAGCTATGGCGACATCGTCGATCTTGTCAACAGGTACGTTGGGATTGCGCCTCAACAGCTCTCGAATCACCTTGACCACTAGGTCATCGGCGCGAGTTTCGGCATACAGGCTTTTGGCGCGAGCAAATGGAGTGCGAGCACCGTCAACAAAGACAACATTTTCACGTTGGGTCATGGGATCCTCCTCAGGAAAGGCCTATGTTACTGGCTAGTAACTTATCTCGCCATGCTTCCCGGAAATTGAAGGTGTGTGTCGCAACACGGTCAACTGGGCTCTGGAGCGCCCTCGGTCGCAAGCTCGGCCTCAAAACGCTGGTCAAAGGCTCTAGTGAGTATGGGGCTGGTGAGCTCGATCTGCCAATCACGGGCACCTGCCTGCCTCATGTGGTGAGCGAGGCCTAGCAAGGAGTCGATTGGTTCATTCCAGCAAAGCCGACGCAGCAGGTCTGGCTGAAGGACATTTTCCATCGGAATCTGGATGCGCTCGGAGAGTTCCGCGATTGCGGTCCGCGCATACTCAAGACGGGCAAATGCGTCGGGATTCTTATCGGCCCACGCCCGAGGCGGGGGTGGGCCCTCACCGCGGGCAGGCTTACCGGGTAACTCAGATTCACCAAGGTTTCTGGCCCGTTCGATCGCAGAGAACCACTGATGCTCGTACCTCTTGGCACCCCGCCCATTGAATTCCTTGGTGGACATTAGTTCTTTAACGGAGGAGGGATTACTCGCTGCAGCTGCAACAATTGCACGATCAGGGAGGATTCGGCCCGGCGCTATGTCGCGACGGCGAGCGATGTCATCGCGGGTTATCCAGAGTTCTCGAGCGATGCCCCTGCCTAGCGGAGTTTTGAGTGCATGTACCCCAGATGTGCGGCGCCATCCCTCACCAGTTTGCGCCCGAGGTTCCCAGCTCAGTAGCGCTGTAAATTCTTGCTGGGCGTATTCCCACTTGCCCGTGGATTGTAGGTCCGTTGCCAAAGAGTCACGCAATTCGACGAGTAGCTCAACATCTAATGCGGCATATTTGAGCATTTCATTCGTGAGTGGGCGCATTGACCAATTGGCGGCGCCATGTCCCTTTTCCAGGTGGGCTCCTAATTCGACATCGATCAATGCGGCCAACCCAACTCTCTCTCGCCCCAGCAGGCGACCCGCGAGTTCTGTGTCAAAAAGTGAGCTTGGATGCATTCCCACTTCGCGTAAACAATCAAGATCCTGAGTGGCCGCATGCAAAATCCATTCGAGGCCAACCGTGGCCTCCTGCACCACGGAAAGATCCCTGAATGACGTAGGGTCGATGAGCGCTGTTCCCGAACCTTCGCGGCGCAACTGAATGAGGTAGGCGCGCTGTGAATATGTAAACCCTGACGCCCTCTCTGCATCCAGCGCCAAGGGCCCTTGACCATCAGCGAGTTTGTGGGCGTACTCGCGCAGACGATGCTCGGTTGTGATGACCTCGGGTAGTGGCTCGCGAAGTGCGAAGGGTTCTCTTGTTACGTCCTCGAGTTCCTCATCCACGACGGCGAGCCGCATTAACGTGTACAACTCCAGCAGGAATGGGGGTCAACCCTCCAGCGAATTCCATGCAGGAGACCCATGCTTTGAGATGCATTGCCAGATCGTCGAGTGGTTGGCCAGTGACAGATTCTTCTGGGGTCCAGGAACTGCGAACTTCAACGAATCCGTCTGTCGGCCGGTCGGAAAGTGAGCCGAAGGACTCCCCGAAATTTGTGGTCACAGTTCCGCCAAGCTCCGTGATATGTAGGTTTGTTGTGGACTCGGTTACCCAACTCCAAGCGACAGGACGAACTAATTCGTCATTGAGCACGTCTGGCTCAAGTGCTGCTCGGAAAAACACAACCACTCGAAAAGTCCCCGCCCATTCGTCGACCCCATCAGGATCATGGAGAAGCACAAATCTGCCAGAGAAGGAGTCGTCGTCTAAATCAGTGGGTTCAGCCGTCATTGCGAGCGCGAAGGGTGCAAGGCGTGATGGTGCAGGTACCTCAGTGACACTGATATCAGCGCGCAAAGCAACCGCTCGAATTTTCTCGACAGCCGACGTAAATGTTTCAGCTTGGGAAGTTACGGTGCGCACCGCTTTAGGTTAATCAAGTTGCATGAGCAGATGCAGCTGCCGCGCCGAAAACCAGCGATACTTCCAAAGAATTCTAGTTTTCCTCTGCAAAATTGATGCTGATCGAGTTTATGCAAAAGCGCAAATCGGTGGGTGTATCGAATCCTTCGCCCTCAAAAACATGGCCAAGGTGGCCGCCACAATTGGCACACCGTACTTCAGTTCGAATCCGACCCCCGGATCGATCCTCCAAGTACAGAACACGATCCTGTGCAAGGGGCGTGTAGAAACTCGGCCACCCACATTGCGAGTCAAATTTTGTGTCGCTGGTGAATAGTTCACTTCCACATGCGCGACACGAATACGTGCCTTTGGCCTTGTTGTCGGTGAATTCACCCTGAAAAGCCGGTTCGGTGCCGGATTTGCGCAGAACCTGGTACTCCGCGGGGTTGAGCCGCTCATTCCATTCGTCTTCGCTCAATGCAATGGGAAATGGTGTTCCGTCTGGGCGTAAGGGGCCATCGGTCGCGGGGTCTGAATGTGACATGACCACAGCCTATGTCGCATTTATCTGTGTCGCATCACTAATCGTGCGAGGATAGGCACGTGCTATTCGACCTCCTGGAAAATTCTGGTGCCTGGCTTTCTGATCAAGACTTGGATCAGGCGCGGGCGAATCTCCCAATCGTTTACGTTGACGCAATTCCGGTTAGAGTGGATGCATCGGGAACAGTCACTGAAGTCGGGCTGCTCCTTCGGGCATTGCCCGATGGCACGATCAGCCGGGCGATAGTTTCCGGCCGAGTTTTGTACCGGGAACGGATCCGCGACGCAATCATGCGACATGTTGAGAAGGATCTAGGCCCATTGGCTTTTCCCAAATTGCCTGCGTCACCGCAACCGTTCACTGTGGTTGAGTATTTTCCCGATCCCACCGTGACGGGGTTCCATGACCCGCGCCAACATGCCATTTCATTGGCTTATGTTGTGCCCGTGGAAGGTGACTGCGTTCCCTCCCAGGATTCACTGGACCTCATGTGGGTAAGTCCTGCGGATGCAACAAGCCCAGAATTTGAAGCAGAAATAGTTGGGGGACAGGGGCGATTGGTCCGCATGGCGCTCGCGCATTGCGGTTTGTTGTTCTAAATCAACTGGGATAACCCACAAAATTAGGTGGCTGCTGATTGGCCTTCCCGATCAAAGCTTGTTGCAAGTCATCCCGTTTGAATGCGTGAGCCATCTCTGTGAAAGCGTCGTCGGCAGAGAGATTGAACTCGGCCAACTGACCCCGCATGATTTGGGCTTTTATCACGGCAACCGAGGCGGGAGAGCAGTTAGTCACGAGATCGCGCGCATACGCGTAGGCATCTGCCAGGGGATCGTTAGATGCTGAATGAACCAGTTTCATGTCCGCGGCCTCGGCTCCTGAAATTGTTCGACCACTAATGAGCAAGTCAGTTGCTTGGCCTAGACCGATGAGGCGGGGTAATAGCCAGGCGACCCCGTACTCCGCAATAAGTCCCAGCCGAACAAAGGTTGTGCTCAATTTCGCCTCGGCGTGGGCAAATCGGACGTCAGCACTGATTGCGATGACAAAGCCAAGTCCGGCTGCTGGTCCGTTGATTGCAGTGATTACGGGTGTTCCAAGGTGGAGTATTTTCCCAGGCACCGTTCGGTGACTTTGTCCATTGAGAAACCCTTGAACGACTTCAGGGTCCGTGCCCAAGACACTTAGGTCCGCGCCGGAGCAGAAACCTCTGCCAGAACCTGTAACCACGATGGCTCGGACATTTGGGTCAGCATCGGCACGGTTGAGCAAGTCTGAATATGCATGAATCATTTCGGGTCGCAGCGCATTGAGTTTCTCTGGACGATTGAAAGTAATGGTGGCGATGTGGTCCTGGACGCTGTACAGGACGAAGTCATTTGCGGCGGATTCGGTCATGGCTTATTCATACCAGCAAATGATCAGGTGAATGTCGTAGACTCCAATTGCAGGTGAATCAAAGCCTGTCGGACCATGAGACTTTAGGGGAGTGAACCGATGTCGAATAACTTTGCAAAAACGGGAGCGAAAAAGGGCATGACTATTACTTGGCGCGGGATCGTTCTCATAGTTATTGCCGTCATCTTGATCGTGTTCGGGGTTCAGAACCTCAACTCGGCAACTATAAGTTTCCTTGGTTTTGACATCAGCGTTCCAGTGTGGCTACTCGTGCCGGGGACCTTCATTCTTGGAATGGTCTTTGGAGGAGTTGTTAAAGGGACGGCTCGTAAGTTGCGGAAACCGCACCCCGAGGTGAAGGGCTAGTCCTGGTAGGGGTCAATTCCGAGCGCGGTTTTGTCTTCATCGGTCAATGATCCATTTGGTTCATCAAATTGGTCGAAATTGGGATCAGCACGTTGCTCGTCCGTCTCGTCGTCGAGATACTCATCTGAACCGACAATATGCATCGCAGCGTTTTCTGCGGGGATATAAGGCGCGGGGTTCAGGCCACCTGCGTGCATTGGGTCATCACTTGAATCTTCAGCATCCTCCATGGCCAGGGTCTCTTCGGTGTCCTCCAGTGGATACGCAAATCCATCAAGTGATCCTTCGCCACCATATTCGCCAGTGGTGCCTCGAATGCCGTTCCGAGCCGCCTCAGCTTCCATGATCATGGTGAGTCGATCTGCTTGATCCGCGGAGTCACCGCTGGGATCGGTCATATCAACGGTTAACTGGGCGATTTCCGCGGGATCCGTTGCCTCATTGCTAATGTTATGAATCTACTCCGCATTTGCCTGTGATGTGACCTTAGAAGATATTTCATGCCAGACTAGAGGCATGACCACGTTTGCAGAAGATCTGGCGACTATCGACTTGCTCACTCAACTAGAGCCCGTTGTTGAACAAGAACTCAATCGACACATCACACAAGCGAAAGAATGGTTCCCCCACGACTACATCCCATGGGATGAGGCGACAAACTTTGCTCATCTCGGCGGTGAGGATTGGACCCCGGAACAACGTCGGTTCAGTGAGGCCGCACGCACTAGCCTCATCATCAATCTTTTAACCGAAGACAACCTTCCGAGCTATCACCACGAGATTGCCTCCATTTTCGGGCGCGACGGTGCTTGGGGTGAATGGGTTGGACGTTGGACAGCCGAGGAAGGTCGTCATGGCACGGCTATCAGAGATTATTTGGTGGTCACCCGCGCAGTTGACCCCGTTGCATTAGAGCGTGCTCGCATGGTGCACATGCAGGAAGGTTTCCAAGCCATTCATCCAGGAATCTTGGCAGGCTTGTCCTATGTCTCATTCCAAGAATTAGCCACTCGCGTCTCGCATCGCAACACGGGCGTGGCAACAGGAGACCCCATCGCTGAAGCATTGCTTCAGCGCATTGCACTCGATGAGAATTTGCACATGATCTTCTATCGAAACCTCCTGGCTGCCGCATTAGAAATTGCGCCGGACCCAACCATGGTTGCCATCATGAAAAGTGTTCGAGACTTTGCAATGCCGGGCCATGGCATCGATGGATTCCAGCGCAAGGCGGTAGAGATCGCTGTCGCAGGAATCTATGACCTAAAACAACACCGTGACGAGGTCCTCATGCCGGTGTTGCGCAAGTGGAAGATCTTCGACCGGAATGATTTCGGTGCAGAAGGTAATGCAGCCAGAGAAGAATTAGCCGAAATTCTCGCTGATATGGATGTCAACGTGAATCGGTTCGAAGAGCGACGCGAGGCCTTGAAAGCACGACTGAGTTCCAGGGACTGAGTTCCAGGGACTGAGTTCCAGAGACTGAGGCTGTGGATATTGCAGTTGAAGCGGCACTTGAGCACGAGTACCCGGCGGTCTTAAACGCTCAAGAAAACGCGATAAAGGCCGGAAAGCAGGAAGCAGGGGCCGCGCAGGAGCCCGAGGCAACATCTAATGCCGATGTCGCGGTCACAGATTCGACGACTTCTGACCCCACTGATAACTCAGGCTGACGACCACGCGCGAGCATTGCTGCGGCGCAAGATTTTTCAACGAGAAAATGATGAAGCGCAAGTAAAATATTTGTGTCCGAGGGGGGACTTGAACCCCCATGCCCTTTTGGGGCACTAGCAC
>JBDQMZ010000167.1:0-4266 GCA_040261955.1 Candidatus Nanopelagicales bacterium | reverse complement strand
GTTGTCAATCCAGTCGTAGAACTTGATGGCGATGAAATGACACGAATCATTTGGCAGTTCATCAAGGATGAACTGATTTTGAAGTACCTCGATGTGGATTTGCACTACTACGACCTCAGCATTGAGCACCGTGATGCAACCGACGATCAGGTGACAATTGATTCAGCGCATGCGATTCAGAAATATGGTGTTGGTGTTAAGTGCGCGACCATCACTCCTGATGAAGCTCGGGTTGAGGAATTTGGTCTCAAGAAAATGTGGAAGTCCCCGAACGGGACAATCCGTAACATTCTTGGCGGCGTGATTTTCCGTGAGCCAATCATCATTTCGAACATCCCTCGGTTGGTACCTGGTTGGACCAAGCCGGTCATTGTTGGTCGCCACGCTTTCGGTGATCAATACAAGGCCACGGACTTCAAGGTCCCCGGTGCAGGAACGTTGACCATGACGTTCACACCTGAAGACGGCACCGAGCCAATGGAATTCAATGTGTTTGATTTTCCTGCTGGCGGCGTGGCCATGGGTATGTACAACCTCGATGAATCAATTCGCGACTTTGCGCGGGCATCGATGCGCTATGGGTTGAACCGAAAGTACCCCGTGTACCTGTCCACCAAGAACACGATTCTGAAGGCTTATGACGGCCAGTTCAAAGATATTTTTGCTGATATCTATGAAAACGAATTCAAGGCGGAATTCGAAGCAGCAGGAATTACCTATGAACACCGCCTAATCGATGACATGGTCGCCGCTGCTCTCAAATGGGAAGGTGGCTACGTGTGGGCCTGCAAGAACTATGACGGTGACGTGCAGTCGGACACGATCGCTCAGGGCTTCGGCTCACTTGGCCTGATGACCAGCGTTCTCATGACACCGGATGGCCGCACCGTTGAAGCTGAGGCTGCACATGGCACCGTGACTCGCCACTACCGCCAGCACCAGCAGGGTAAGCCGACCTCCACGAACCCCATTGCCTCGATTTTCGCTTGGACGCGTGGTCTGGAGCACCGAGGTGTTCTGGATTCCACACCTGAGGTCACCGAGTTCGCCCGCACTCTCGAGCGCGTGTGCATTGAGACCGTTGAGCAGGGCAAGATGACCAAAGACTTGGCCATGTTGATTGGACCGGATCAGCCGTTCCAAACAACCGAGGAATTCCTTGCCTCAATCGATGAGAATCTTCTGAAGGCAACTGCGCGCTGATTTTCTGCATGCTGGGGGACCGTCTAGGGTAAGCCTGTGAATGAATTGTGGGTCAACGTTCTCGTTGTACTCCTGTTCACCGTCCTGGGCGGCTTTTTTGCCGCCGCTGAAATAGCGCTGGTCTCCATCCGCGAAAGCCAGGCCCAGCGACTGTCTGAGAACGGGCGCAGGGGTCGAGCGCTCAAGAAGCTGGTCGATGACCCCAATAGGTTCCTCGCGACCGTTCAGGTGGGTGTCACACTTGCTGGTTTTATTTCCGCGGGTTTTGGTGCCGCGCAAATCGCGCCGCTGTTGGCCACACCGTTGGTAAACGCTGGTTTGAATGAGAGCGCCGCGAACACAATTTCATTTGTTGGTGTCACCATCGTGATCGCCTACATCAGTTTGGTGCTGGGAGAGTTGGTTCCCAAGCGCATTGCCCTCCAGAGGGTTGAGCGCACCGCATTATTTGTTGCAGGACCAATCAACTTCACCGCCAGAATCACTCGTCCCTTTATCGTCGCCTTGAGCATCTCAACGGACGCGATTGTGCGTCTGCTCGGCATTGACCCCAAAGCGACCAAGGAGCAAATGTCGGGGGAGGAGTTGCGTGATTTAGTCGCTGCCCACGAGGAACTTTCGGTTGAAGAACGCGAAATGATCGATGACATCTTTGCCGCGGGTGGGCGTGAACTGCGTGAGGTCATGATGCCTCGGACTGAAGTCGCCTTTCTTGATGCATCCCTGCCGATTAAGGCCGCTGTGGCCATGGTGATCGATCAACCGCACTCAAGGTATCCGGTGATCCGAGGCTCGGCTGATGAAATCGTTGGATTCGTCCACATCAGAGACATTTTGGACCCTGCCCACGCCGAGCACGACATGCGTCTTGGCCAGATCGCTCGGCATGTGCAGACATTCCCGGGTTCAAAAGCGGTGCTCGCCTCCCTGAATGAGATGCGCAGGCTGCGGGCCCACATGGCCATGGTCCTTGATGAGTACGGCGGCACAGCGGGCCTTGTCACCATGGAGGACTTGGTTGAAGAACTCATCGGTGACATCAAGGATGAATACGACCCAGAAACGCCCGTCTTTGACAACAAGGTACCGGGTGAGGTCACTGTGGACGGACTGCTCAACCGTGATGACTTCACCGACGAAACTGGTATCGAATTGCCTGAAGGTCCATTCGAAACCGTTGCGGGTTTTCTTGTTGCGGAGTTGGGACGGTTGCCCGAAATCGGCGACATCGTCCTGATGGACAACCATGAATTTCATGTTAGAGAGCTAGATGGCCGGAGAGTCTCACGAGTCTGGGTTGTGACCAATGAAATTGTTGAGCAGGAAGTGAGCGATAGTGAGTAGCGCGCCCAAGATTTTTTCAGGCATTCAACCAACCGCTGATTCATTCCACATTGGGAACTACCTTGGCGCTCTGCGGCAGTGGGTGGAACTTCAAGAGACCCATGACGCCTTTTACTGCGTTGTGGACCAGCATGCAATAACGGTTGCGCACGATCCCGTTTTGTTGCGCCAACGAACTTTGGTGTCATTTGCGCAATTACTCGCCATTGGGCTCGACCCCGAGAAGTCAACGATTTTCGTGCAAAGTCAGTCTCCTGCGCATTCGCAACTTTCCTGGGTGCTGCAATGCCAGACGGGTTTCGGTGAAGCTAGCCGAATGACTCAATTCAAAGACAAAGCGTCAAAGGAAGGGTCAGAACGCTCAACAGTTGGGCTCTTTACCTACCCGATCCTGCAGGCGGCAGATATTTTGTTGTATCAAGCAAATGCTGTCCCCGTTGGTGAGGATCAACGTCAACATCTCGAGTTGACCCGTGATTTGGCCCAGCGTTTCAATAACACGTTTGGACAAACTTTCACAGTTCCTGAGGTTCTCGTGATCAAGGAGACCGGCCGAATCGTTGACCTGCAGGAACCCAACGCAAAAATGAGTAAGTCAAGTCCGAGTGGCTGTGTATTTCTCTTGGACGATGACAAAGCAATGCTCAAGAAGATTAAAACTGCCGTAACCGATTCCGACCGTGACATTATTTTCGATGAACAGGCAAAACCTGGTGTCTCGAACCTGCTCACTCTCCAGCGCGCAATTACGGGCGCGAACATGGATGAGTTGGTCGCAAGTTATGAAGGCAAGGGTTATGGAGACCTCAAGTCTGACACCGCCGAGATTGTTCACTCGACGTTGGCGCCTATCAGAGACCGGGCTCTTGAGCTCATGCAAGACACCGCCGAGTTGGAACGCTTGCTGCGCCTTGGCGCCGATAAAGCGAGAGCGGCAGCGGCACCCACCATTGATTTGGTGTACGAGCGCGTGGGGTTTGTTCAGTAGCAGGTTGTGGGTTCTAACCCTCAAGTTTGATGCGGCCTCGGGTGGCATTCAAGCCCCGGTTCTTACGCGCAGCTAACACCGAACGTACTCCGTAGGCGACAAACCCGGCGATGGCGATGAACAGGAAAATCCACCCCATTGCCAGAGGATCAAGGCTCTCTCCTGAGGGTCCTGCGGTTGCTTGGGAGGTGGGAGCATTCTCTCCCACGGTTGATTCACCTGACGCCGGGACACTTTCCGAGGTCGCGTTGACAGAGTTGGTGGTGACGTCCCCGCTAGCAGGTGGCACCAATTGGCCGATAGGCGTGACTTTGTCGCCATTGGCAAAAGCCCAATCAAGGAGCTTGGCCGCTGCGGTGGCGCTGGTTTCTTTGATTCCCAAGGCAACGACAATCAGCGTGGTTCCCTTGCGTTCAGCCGCTCCGATAAATGTTCGTCCCGCTTGGGTGGTGAAACCGGTCTTGACACCGATCGTTCCCTTGTAGCCACCGGTGAGCAGCCGATTCGTGTTGTAAATATCTCGGGTTTTCTTTTTATAGGGAAATGCGTATTTCTTGGTTCCGACTATTTCCCGGAACTGAGGAATTTTCAGTGCTTCACGTGCGATGAGGGCCAGATCGTAGGAGCTCGATAGCTGTCCGGGAATATCGAGACCGTTGGGATTCTTTGCAACGGTGTCCCGGGCGCCGAGTACTTGAGCGACAGCGTTCATTTGTTCAACGGTGGTTTTG
>JBDQMZ010000166.1:0-2921 GCA_040261955.1 Candidatus Nanopelagicales bacterium | reverse complement strand
GAGACTAAATCTCGGGCTTCGAACTCATTTGGAACCAGATAGTCAACGTTTTCAAGAATGTCTTTGGTGAAATCACGCATCGGTGCGCGATTCGCTCAGGGCACTCAGTGAGCGGTTCGAGATTGGCGTAGTGCTGGTTCAAGGTGAGATTGCACTCGATGCCACGGCCAGTGCGCTTGAGTTCGCTCGGGAGCTCGGGGCCATAACAATTCTTAATCCCGCACCGATGCGTGATTTCACCAAAGACATTCTTGAAAACGTTGACTATCTGGTTCCAAATGAGTTCGAAGCCCGAGATTTAGTCTCACAGTCGGACGTGAGACTCGATTCCATGTTGGATTGCGTTGAAGCGGCAAACACAATCCTTGATCTCGGTGTCCGGAACGTCATTATGACGCGAGGTGAAAAGGGCGCGGTCTGGGCGAATGCAAATGGCTCAGGGCAAGCAGCCGCATTCCGCATTGTTCCCGTTGACACGGTTGCCGCGGGTGACGCTTTTTGTGGGACGTTTGCGGCGGCATTGAATCGCAGCGAGACGTTTGCTGAGGCATTGCGTTGGGCAAGTGGTGCCGGCGCGCTCGCCGCAACCCGAACTGGGGCTGTCGATTCCCTTCCGAGCGAATTGGAAGTTCGCGAACTACTCGGCCTGACGAATTAACTCCTCAACCGCTAGGAATTAATTCGGGGAGGGAAGTCCAATCGTTATTGGATTTCCATTACGAGTGATTGTCACGGTGCCTTCACCAAAGCTCACGGGGGCACTCTCGGCAGCAGACCGTGGAACAAAAACTGTGACCATGACCTGCTTCTCACCCTTGCGCGGAATTGTGGTCGTGCGCGATAACACTGTCCCGGGAGCTTTCACGCCCCAATCGGTGGTGTGCCACCCGACCGATGAACCATCACTGGCGCTTCTTAACTCCCACGCTCCAACACCTGCCTGCACAATGTCAACTTTTTGATCCCCCGCGACCATGGAAAGCTGTCCCTCGGGGGTTCCCTCAACGCCAACGCCTGGAGCAATTTGCCAGCGTTGTGTGACTTCACGGTTTTTATATGACTTGCGCTTTGCCTTGGGAACCTTCACTTTTTGTCCATCAATGTAATCAACAACAACAAGTGCGTCTGCGGAGCGGATATACGTTGTGCAGCGCGTGATCTCTGTTTTGGTCCAGGCCTTGTCCACTAAACATGAGTAGTCATTACCCCCAGTGGCTGAATCTGACTTGCTAGTGGTCTTAACCACACCTTTCCATCTGTTATATCCCGCGTTCGCTACCGTGAAAGTGGAGTGTGCAGCTCGAGTCTTCACGTATGAGCGGAGTGAACTTGAGTTGTAACGGTAAGGACCTGGGTCTCCGATCCACTGAACTCCCCTGGAATACAACGTCACTGAACCACCATCATCATGCGTGTGCGCGGTTGCAGGCCTAGAACTCTTGAAGCGAAGTGAATAGTACGTATCCGGCTGGCCTGATCCTGATGGTGCCCATGAGTAGCGGCCAAAGATGTAGCCACCGTCGTAGGCCGTGTACACCGGTGTCGGTGGAGCGCCCGTAGTGCCACGTGTTCGCAGCCAATCTGCACGCCAATCCCCGATGCCGAAAGTATTGCGCAATGTGACTGAGGCGGTATCGCCCAATGATTCAAGTTTGAAATCCGGACGAACTGCTTGTGCCACAAAGGCATACAACAAGCCGCGTAACTGGGGTATTGGATCACCTGAAATGCCACAGGTAGCTGCAGCCGCTTCAATTTGAACAAGAAGTTTCTCGATATACATGGCGTATTGCGGCGAACCTTCAACATCACTGCCGTCATCGTTGATCACACCGCGAGCGATCGCGACTAGGTGATTGAATGCGGCATCCCGCAAGTTGACATCACCCACTGAACAAAATGTTGCCAGGGCCCCGGTCTGTCGCACCAAGTCCGTGTTATTCGCACCAATTGCAATTTGATTGCCTCGGCGGTATGACTTCCACATTGTGGTGGCATCACGAACCGCGGCCTGTTGAATCTTTGGATCTTGCAAAGTCTGCCAAGCGCAGGCAAGTGTCTGCGTGCGCAGTCCGCCGTAAATCGTTCCGTCGACCCAAACACCGCGAGCACCTTGGTGATCATCGATCCAGTAGTACATCAACTGCCGGAATCGGTCGACCATTGCTTGGTTGCGTTTGTTCACACCTCGAAACAACAAAGGCAACGCCCAATCCAATGAATTGATGTGACGATTCCCCGAGAGGTCTGCACTGGATTGGGCTTTCCAGTTGGGATGCTCACTAATTGTGTAGGTCCCGCCTTTGCCCATGTCAACTTTGCCGTTCATCAATGCCCGTGCTTCGGTGCGCTGCTTCTTCACCGACATGGGGAACAACGTGGTGCACCAACTACCCAGGGAATCCGGCATAGCCGGCGGAGGCGGTGCAGGAGCAGGAGCAGGATCGACCGGAGCAGACTCGGCTGGAGCCGCGGGTTCCGCAGGAATAGCAGCCTCTGGGGCGGCGACATCTTCGGCATATGTGGGCGCGAATCCGAGCAGTGACATGACAACAACGGCACTGACCACCGTGGTGATCGTGCCCGCTGGGAGAAGTCGGCTCTGCGGCCGCAGCGAAAACATCTGGCCCATCATCACCCGCGGTACGGGGGCTGTGTCAAACCGGGGTGCTTTCTCCGCGTGTTGACATGCGCTCAGTAGCCGCACGTTGTGAGGGTGAAGTTGGACCCAAAACCCAACCCAAACTCCCTAGGAGTGCTGAAACAGCAGGTTTCACCACGGCTAGTGGGATCGTGGGCACATTGAGCAATGACCGTTCATAACTGCCCATGGTTGCTGCCGCTCCCGCATACAACATGCTGTACGGGGCCTTTGCTGCCAATGGGACCGGAGCGTTACGCACAAATCGCGCGGTGCGCTG
>JBDQMZ010000165.1:0-7890 GCA_040261955.1 Candidatus Nanopelagicales bacterium | reverse complement strand
TGGAGGCAATGCGACGGGGGCTCCTCCGGGTGCCGCAGCGGCGGGGAGTCCCGACCCTGGAACTGGAGCACCCGCAAGGGGTCCGGTCCAGTTAGTGGACTGCCAGCCTCCACCGTCGGCTGAGACAGGCGAAATTCCAATGAGCAGGGCCCCGACAGAACACATGGCGACCACCGAGCGCCAGAGCGCACGCGATCGCGGCAGGGCGGGACGCCCTGTACTGTGGGGAAGCACATGCATACTCTGACACGGAAGTGGCTGTTGTGACTAATCCCCACGAGTAGTCACATGCATGTAATTCAAAAAAATCGGCTCAATTGTTAATTTATAGAGGGAATTTGATGGATATCGAACGCATCTTGGTCGTCACCGCCCACCCCGACGATGTCGACTTTGGAGCCGGAGGCACTGTTCGCAAGTGGACCGAAGCCGGAATTGCGGTCAGTTACTGCATTTGCACGGACGGCGATGCCGGCGGGGTCGATCGCGATATCCCCCGCTCAGAGATCCCAAAAATCCGTCGCCAGGAACAAATTGCGGCCGGCAAAGCTCTCGGAGTGAGCGATATTCACTTTCTGGGGTACAAAGACGGGGACCTGCAGGTCACTCAGGATCTACGCCGTGACATCAGCCGGGTTATTCGCCAGGTCAAGCCGCAGCGGGTGCTGATTCAGTCTCCCGAGCGCAACTGGAACCGGATTTATTCCGCCCACCCTGACCATCTCGCCGCCGGCGAAGCAGCAATCTTTTCCGTCTACCCCGATGCGCGTAACCCTTTCGCGCACCCTTCGTTACTTGCCGATGAAAACCTCGATGCCTGGACAGCCAGCGAGGTGTGGGTCATGGGAGCACCGGAAGTCAATCACTTCGAAGACGTCACCGAATACTTCCCCCACAAACTCGCAGCCCTGCGTGAACACGACTCACAAACTGCACACATGGAGGACCTTGAAGGCCGGGTTCGCGGCTGGATGAGTGCCACGGCGATCGAAGCAGGATTCGGCGAGCATGCACTGGCTGAAGGTTTTCGAGTGGTCAATACCGCTTAGTGCTGAAGTACATGATTCATTTTCGCGATATTGCAAGCGTGCAATACCCAAGAATTACAAGGCCCAAGAATTGCGAGGCCCAAAAATCATGCGGCAGGCACGGCCAGCAGACCCGCTCTTAATTCCACAGAACCGCGATAAAGATATTGACGATGGCCAAACCGCCAATCGCACCCCAGAATGCGACCTGAGGCGGAGTCTTTTTGCGACCGACGAACGCCAAGCTGGTAATGACCAACGTGATGAGCAACTTGACACTGATCTTGGTCATGTCGATTTCATCATCGACCGCACCGCCCTCAATGAGGCCGACCAACAAGATGCCTGTAACCAATTGAGTCAACGCACCATGCAACATTGCGGGGTTGACGCCCTTGTCAGTGCTTCTCATCTGAACTAAGAAGCCACCAACAACGCTGGCTAGACCAATAAAGTGCAGAACGACAATGAGGTTGTAAACAAGTTCCATGCCCACAGCATTACACAGTCAGGATCATTCCCACTCGATTGTCCCCGGCGGTTTGCTCGTCACATCGAGCGTCACGCGGTTTACTTCGGGGACTTCATTGGTGATTCGGTTGGAAATCTGGGCGATCAGGTCATAGGGCAGGCGCGACCAATCAGCGGTCATGGCGTCTTCACTGGAAACCGGCCGCAACACAATCGGGTGCCCGTAGGTCCGACCATCGCCTTGAACGCCAACGCTGCGGACATCTGCCAACAGAACGACAGGGAATTGCCACACATCGCGATCCAGTCCTGCTGCGGTGAGTTCCTCACGAGCAATGAGATCAGCTCGACGCAAAATATCTAACCGCGGTTCGTCAACGGCCCCGATGATGCGAATCGCCAGCCCCGGGCCCGGGAATGGGTGGCGCCACACGATCTCTGGAGGTAGCCCGAGATCCAGACCGACCTGTCGGACTTCATCTTTAAATAAAGTGCGTAGGGGTTCGATCAGCGTAAATTCAAGGTCTTCGGGCAAACCACCCACGTTGTGATGACTCTTGATGTTCGCAGTTCCAGATCCACCACCTGATTCAACAACATCGGGATAGAGCGTTCCTTGAACGAGGAACTCCACTTTTTCACCGTGTGCACCTGCATCGACAACAACGTGCGCGGCTGCATCTTCAAAAACTCGAATAAATTCGCGGCCAATAATATTTCGCTTCGTTTCGGGGTCGCTCACGCCAGCGAGCGCGGACAAGAAGCGTTCTTTGGCGTCAACCACAACTAGGTTGATGCCCGTTGCGGCGACATAGTCATTCTCCACTTGTTCGGCTTCACCCAGGCGCAGAAGGCCGTGATCAACAAAAACACATGTCAATTGGTCGCCGATTGCTTTATGGACAAGTGCAGCGGCGACGGCGGAATCCACCCCGCCGGAGAGGCCGCAGATAACCCTTGATGTGCCAGCAGTTTTTGCAATATGAGCAACTTGCTCGTCAATTACATTGGACATGGTCCAGTTCTGCTCACAGCCAGCAACACGTGTCAGGAAATTTCTCAGCACTGACTGTCCGTATTCGGAATGCATGACTTCAGGGTGAAACTGCACACCAGCAAGACCGAGTTCGAGGTTTTCGAATCCCGCGACAGGAGCTCCAGCGCTGACCGCACACACAGCAAAATTTTCAGGGCTCGAATGAACGGCATCCCCGTGTGACATCCACACGGAGATTTGTTCTGGAACATCGTGGAAGATTTCCGAGGCCGAGTTTGTCAATTGAGTGCGGCCATACTCGCTGGTTCCCGTTTGGGCAACCACTCCCCCCAGTGCCTGCGCCATAAGTTGGAAGCCATAACAGATACCAAAAGTGGGAATGCCTAATTGGAGTATTTGTGCGTCAAAAGTGGGTGCATCGGGCGCATAGACACTTGAGGGTCCACCACTAAAAATAATCGCCGATGGATTCTTGGCAGCGACATCAGTTGCGGAAATCGAGTGCGGGACTATCTCTGAATAAATCTGTTCCTCGCGCACTCGCCGTGCAATCAATTGGGCGTATTGCGCACCGAAATCGACAACGAGTAAAGGTCCCGAGGGATTGGAAGAAGCCACGTGCTCAGCCTAGCGAGCGCCCCCTGTGCGTCATGCTGATGCCGCAAAGGCACCCAATGCCAGGAACGCCAGTGCCAAGAACAGATAAATCAGCACACCCAGAATGAACGCCGCCAGTGAGAACCTGGTGGAAATTCGAGCCGCACGAGCCGCACGAACCAAGTCACCTCCGCGGATTGCCGATTGCGCCTTGACACTGAAATACACCGCGAACAAACCAACAGGCAGGAAGAAGAATATGGTCGCAATGACGGCACGCGTCATGTGCGGCGAAACGCCCTTAGGTGTCACGTCCTTAGGTGTCACGTCTGTTCCTGCGGTGGCGCTCACATGAGGACTCTAATCGCCTCGAAACGGAAATATCACCCGGCATATGTCCCAAGTTCCTACCAATTTTCACAAAGACACGCGAAAACTCCTCACACGGTTCTAACCTGTGCTCAACATTCGCTGTGAAAGGGGCCACATGCACCAGCTACATCAAGAAATCACTGTCACCGTCGATGGCGTCAGCTACGAGCGGGCGGTAGAACCAAGAACACTCCTTGTGCACTTCCTCCGTGAGGACCTGGGCAAAGTGGGAACAGTTGTGGGATGTGACACCTCCAACTGTGGAGCGTGCACCGTCCTGGTCAACGGACAGAGCACCAAGTCGTGCAGCATGTTGGCCGTTCAGGCCGATGGCGCTGAAGTCACCACAATTCAGGGAGTCTCGGACGGCAATGAGTGGCACCCCGTTCAGTCAGCATTCAAGGAATGTCACGGTCTCCAATGTGGATACTGCACACCTGGAATGGTGATGAGTTCAATTGACCTGCTCAATGAAAATCCCAACCCCAGCGAAGAAGAAATCCGCGAGGGCCTTGAAGGCAATCTGTGTCGCTGCACCGGGTACCACAATATTGTTAAGAGTGTTCAGCGCGCAGCTGAAATGATGGAAGGAGCAAAATAATGACTGAAGTTGTTGACGTTGGCACCGCACTGGGACGCCCCATCAAGCGCAAAGAAGATGCTCGTCTCCTGCACGGGCAAACCAACTGGACAGACAATATTCAACTGCCCGGTACCGTGCACATGGCAATCCTGCGCAGTCCACTCGCGCATGCCAAAATCACCAAACTCGATATCAGCGGTGCATTGGCCATGCCCAATGTCGTTGCCGCATTCGGCGCGGCTGAACTCGGGGACTTAAATGCCTCGGTTCCCTGCGTGTGGCCCGTCACGGACGACATGGTTGCCCCAGACTTCCCAGCCTTGGCCAAAGACAAGGTCCGACACGTTGGTGACGCTGTAGCGGTAGTCGTTGCCTCTGATGCTCGCAGCGCAGCCGATGCACTCGAAGCCATTGTTGTGGACTACGAACCACTTGATGCGGTCATTGACATGGAGAAGGCAATCAGCCCCGACACCGCTTATGTGCACGATGACAAGGGAACGAATACCTGTTACGTGTACAACCTCGGTGGAGGCTATGACGAGAAAGTCAAAGAAGCTGACGTGGTTGTTAAGCGTCGATTTATCAATCAACGCCTGATCCCCGTGTTTATGGAGCCACGCAGCGTTGTCGCTGCCCCCATGGGCATGTCTGATGAAATGACCCTGTGGTCCTCAACGCAGGTGCCACATATCCTTCGCCTACTGCTCGCACTCGTGACCGGCGTACCCGAAAACAACCTTCGTGTTGTCGCGCCGGATGTTGGCGGTGGCTTTGGCGGCAAGTTGCAGATCTACCGCGAGGAAATTCTCGCTCTGCAACTGGCCCGCAAGATGGGGCGTCCCGTAAAGTGGACTGAAACCCGAAGCGAGGACATGGTGGCAACCCATCATGGCCGCGACCAAATCCAGGACATCGAAATTGCCGCAAAATCCGACGGTACTTTGGTGGGCCTCAAGGTTGACCTTCTTGCGAACATGGGTGCCTTCCTGCAAATCATTACACCCGGAGTTCCTTTGCTCGGCATGTTCATGTACCCCGGTATTTACAAAATGGGCGCCTATGACTTCAAGTGCACCGGCGTGTTCACCAACACCACACCAACCGATGCCTACCGTGGCGCTGGCCGACCAGAAGCAACCTACGCAATTGAACGCATCATGGACGAACTCGCCGCAGAGTTAGGCATGGAGCCCATGGAGTTGCGCAAGAAGAACTGGATCAAGCACGAGGAGTTCCCGTACACAACTATCGCCGGACTCACCTACGACACCGGTAACTACGAACTGGCCACGGCTCGCGCACTCGAACTCTTTGATTACGACGGGTTACGTGCCGAACAAAAGCAGCGTCGTGATTCAGGTGACAAGGTGCAGCTTGGTATCGGCATTTCAACCTTCACTGAAATGTGCGGCTTGGCACCATCGCGCACCCTCGGTGCTTTGAAATACGTCGCAGGTGGTTGGGAGCATTGCACGGTTCGCGTCCTCCCCACGGGCAAGGTCGAGGTCATCACGGGTACATCACCCCACGGCCAAGGTCACGAGACCGCGTGGAGCCAAATTGCATCCAGCATCCTTGGCATCCCAGTAGAGGACATCGAAGTCGTGCACAGTGACACTGGACGCGCCCCATACGGCATGGATACCTACGGTTCACGTTCACTTGCCGTGGGTGGCCAAGCCATCAAGGCAGCCAGTGAGCGCTTGGTGGAAAAAGCCGCTGTCATTGCGGCCCACCAACTCGAGTGCAGCACGAGCGACTTGGAGTACATCAACGGTGTCTTCCAGGTCAAGGGTGACCCTGAAAAGGCTCAGCCACTCGGTGCCGTTGCCTTCGAGGCGTTCACCGCGCACAACCTCCCCGACGGCGTGGAACCCACGCTTTCAGCCGAGGCGACAATTGACCCGCAGGACTTCTCCTACCCTCATGGCACCCACTTGGCTGCCATGGAAGTTGATACCGAGACGGGCAAAGTCACCTTGCGCAAGTACGTCTGCGTGGATGACGTCGGTATCCAGGTCAATCCGATGATCGTTGAGGGTCAGGTGCACGGTGGCCTGGCTCAGGGAATCGGGCAGGCCCTGTACGAGGGTGCCTTCTACGACCAAGACGGACAACCGCTCAATGCAAATATGTCCAGCTATCTGGTGCCGGGTGCACCAGATCTGCCGATGTTCATCACGGACACCACATGCACACCCTCAACCACAAACCCACTGGGAACCAAGGGTGTTGGTGAGGCCGGCGCAATCGCTTCCACACCAGCAATCATCAACGGCGTGGTCGATGCACTGCGCCACCTCGGTGTCACCGACGTTGCCATGCCAGCAACACCGATGACCGTGTGGAAAACCATCCAAGCCGCACAAGGAGGCAAATAATGATTCCGGTCGCCTTTGATTACACAAAAGCAACATCGGTCGATGAAGCACTTGCCGCGCTAGCGGCTGGTGGCGAGGATGCCAAGATTCTTGGGGGCGGTCAGTCTCTGCTGCCCGTCTTGCGACTTCGCTTGAACGCGCCCTCGGTCGTTGTGGACTGCTCCACAATCGATGAACTCAAGGGTGTCTGCGAGGACGGTGACAAAGTAGTGGTTGGCGCTGGCACAACTCACTACGACGTTATCAAAAACCCAATGGTGAATCAGAGTGTGTCACTTCTGGCCAAGGCAACCGCCTCGGTGGCCGACCCACAAATTCGGCACCGTGGAACTCTCGGTGGCGCACTGGCCCATTCTGATCCGCGGGCAGATCAACCACCCGTTGCACTCGCCCTCGATGCCGAATTCAGCATTGCTGGACCGGGTGGGCGCAGAACCGTCAGCGCAGCTGACTTCTTTATTGGACCATTCGAAACAGCGGTTGGCCCCGATGAAATTCTGGTCAGTGTCGCGTTCCCCAAACTCGATGGTTGGGGCAGCCACTATGAAAAGTTCAATCGCACCGCACAGGCGTGGAGCATCGTTGGTGCTGCAGCCGCGGTTCGCATGGATGGCGGCAAAATCGCAGAGGCTCGCATTGGTCTGACCAATGTTGGTGGCACTCCGCACCGGGCAACAACGGTGGAGCAGGCACTCGTTGGTGCCAGCTCACTAGCTGAGGTAGAGGCAGCCTGTGCACATGCATCAGACGGCTTAGAAGCCTTCGCTGATGATGATGCCGATGTGGACTACCGCGAACACCTGGCAGGCGTGTTGACCGCGCGGGCCGTGGCAAAGGCAGCTGGACTGTCCTAGTAACTCTCAAAAATTAATCGGCTGGCGTTGAAACTTAGCGCCAGCCGATTTTTTTCATGATCCCGAGCGAGCGGGTGAGCATTTCTCCCCACGACCGATCACTCATTCCAAACGGTGGACCAAAGCCGAGGGCGCGCTGCGTGGCAATCGTTTGACCCTCGGTGTACTGCAGTATTCCTTCAATGCCGTGGCGCCGGCCAAGACCAGAAGCCCCAAATCCACCCATGGGTGATGACAGGGTCGACCACGCAGGTGCGTAGCCCTCATTGATGTTGACTGTGCCCGCATGCAATTGGCGTGCAATGACGACCGCTGCCTTTGTGTTGCGAGAAAGCACACTGGAATTCAAACCGTATTCACTGTCGTTGGCCATTGCGATCGCTTGTTCGTCGGTGGCGTAGGGCTGCACCGCCACGACCGGACCAAAGGTTTCCTCCCTGCACACCCGCATGTTCTCTGACACACCCGTGAGAATCGTTGGCGCAAGGGTCGCTTCACCGGTGAGAGCACCACCGGCCGCAATGACGGCGCCGTTTGCAGTGGCATCGGAAATAAATGCCAAAACATTTTTTGCGTGGGTCGGTGTAATGAGTGGGCCGTAATC
>JBDQMZ010000164.1:0-8650 GCA_040261955.1 Candidatus Nanopelagicales bacterium | reverse complement strand
GAAATTCGGTGAGGTAGCGGCAGTCGATGATCTAACCCTCACCATCCCCGCAGGGTCCTTTTTCGCGCTCCTCGGCGCTTCCGGGTGCGGCAAAACCACGACACTTCGCATGGTCGCAGGTCTCGAAGAGCCGACATCGGGCTCAATTCATATTGGACAACAGGACATTACGAATCTTCGAGCATTTCAACGTCCGGTCAACACTGTCTTCCAGTCCTACGCACTGTTTCCTCATCTCGACATTTTTGAAAACGGAGCGTTCGGGTTGAGACGCAGAACAGTCAAGAATGTTGATGCAGCAGTGAACTCAATGTTGGAACTCGTTGAGCTCGCACCGATGGCACGACGCAAGCCCACCCAACTATCGGGTGGACAACAGCAGCGTGTTGCCGTGGCAAGAGCATTGATCAATGAGCCAGATGTTCTTTTGCTTGATGAGCCCCTCGGTGCACTTGATCTCAAGCTACGCAGGCAAATGCAAATTGAACTCAAGAGAATTCAGACTGAAGTGGGCACCACGTTTGTGCACGTGACCCACGACCAAGAAGAAGCCATGACGATGGCTGACACCGTGGCCGTCATGAACTCTGGTCGTATTGAGCAAATGGGTCATCCTGCAGATATCTATGAACTTCCCAAGACGGCGTTCGTGGCAAATTTTCTGGGTCAAGCCAACCTGTTTGCGGGTGCGCGCACTGGGACGTCAAGCGATTCAATCGATGTTGTTGCCAACGGCATTAATTTCCGAGTCCTTTCCACGCGCAATTCGGCATCGGGCGATGAAGTAATCGTCGGAATCCGACCCGAGAAAATGACGATCCTTGATCTCCACGACAAAGAGACCATCCCATCGGGCCACAACATGCTTGAAGGGCGAGTCATCGATGTCTCCTACGCGGGCGTGTCCACCCAATACTTGGTGGAAACACCATGGGGTCAAAAGGTGACCGTTTTCGAGCAAAACGTGCTTGTGGGAGATCGAAGCAGTGTCGGAGACCCAGTTGTCCTGCACTGGTCACCTGATCACACATTTGGTTTGGCCGGGGGAGAGACCGTATTAGCTGACACTGCACAGATCCTTGCGGTGGGCGCTTAACCATGGCGGCTGTCCTTCCTAGCGCAGGAAAGCAATCACAAGTCTCAGCTCAGCGTAAATCCCGCACCGGTTACTTCTTGCTTCTGCCCGGTATGACATGGCTGGCAATTTTTTTCGCGATTCCCTTCGTGACCCTGTTCATGACAAGCCTTCAGGCTCCTGTTGCAGGTAAGTCTGGGCAGTACGTACCAGCCTTTCAAGTCAGCAATTATCCCGATGCACTAGCAGAATATTGGCCACAGTTTCTTCGATCATTTCTATATGCAGGAATTGCAACTGGCTTGGCGCTCCTTATCGCATACCCACTGGCGTATTTCATTGCTTTTAAAGCTGGCCGGTGGCGTGCGTTGATGTTGGTGTTGGTCATTGCGCCATCTTTCGCATCATTCCTGCTTCGCACTTATGCATGGAAAACAATTCTCTCTGATGAAGGCTTCATAACAAGTTTTTTCAATGCGTTGCACCTGCTGCCCCAGGACCGAATACTCAACACATCGATTGCCGTCGTCGCAGGCCTCACCTACAACTTTTTGCCATTCATGATTCTGCCCCTGTACGCTGCCCTCGAAAAAATAGATCCACGCCTCCTTGAAGCGTCAAATGATCTTTATGCTTCCGCGTTCACCACTTTCCGCAAAATAACCTGGCCGCTTTCCCTTCCGGGTGTCGTAGCAGGCACGTTGCTGACATTCATACCTGCAGCCGGTGACTACATCAACTCGGAGTTGTTGGGCTCCACGCAAGACCGAATGATCGGCAATGTGATTCAAACCAACTTCATTGAGTTCCGAGATTACCCAACTGCCAGTGCTTTGTCCTTTGTCCTCATGGCAGTCATTTTGGTCATGGTGTTCACGTATATCCGCCGAGCCGGAACGGAGGATCTGGTCTGATGCGTTGGATCAAGAGCAAGCTCCTCAGCGTCATCGCAGTCTTGGTGCTCATTTATCTCTTCATCCCTATTGCAGTTGTCGCCACACTCAGCTTTAACAAGCCAGAAGGTAAATACAACACAAGCTGGAATCAATTTTCACTCGACGCCTGGACCAATATCTGTGGTGTTCCAGGTGTGTGCGACTCCTTCATGATTAGTGTTCGAATTGGAATTATCTCAACTATTTTCGCCACAATTTTGGGCACCATGATCGCGTTTGCACTGGTGCGTTACAGATTCAGGGGCCGAGCAACCACCAACCTTCTGATCTTCCTTCCCCTGACAACCCCTGAAGTAGTCATGGGCGCCAGCTTGTTAGCGCTGTTTCTCAATTTAAGGTTCCCACTGGGTGAGACCACCATCATCATCGCGCACATCATGTTCACGATTTCATTTGTCGTTGTGACCGTGAAAGCGCGACTACAAGGCATGGATCCTCGCCTCGAAGAGGCCGCTCGGGACCTTTATGCAGGTCCCCGAGCGACCTTCCGCTACGTAACGTTTCCCCTTGTCGCCCCTGGGATCGCGGGAGCAGCCCTGTTGGGCTTCTCGCTTTCATTCGATGATTTCATCATCAGTTTCTTCAACGCGGGAACCGTTGTAACATTCCCCATCTATATCTGGGGCGCTGCCCAAAGAGGTATCCCCGTTCAGGTGAACGCATTGGCAACATTGGTCTTTGTGGTGGCGTTACTCATCGTTTTGACCTCGCAGTTTGTCTCCTACCGCAAGCGCAAAGCACTTGAGGCCGGAATGCACTCAGATTCCCCCAACGTGGGTGCAGATGTGAAAGGCCTAGAAGCCGCAATACCTCGTTCTTAATTGCATGGCAGACTAGAGGTTAAGTGAGCCTTCATGGTTGGCTCTTGATAAGTGATCGAAGGGATTGGTGGGACATTCAGGCGCTCGGCCTGAATCGTTGCGTGCACACCGACGTAAAGGAATCCCATGTTTAATCTCGATCCATCCGAAGCAAGTTTTGGCAAAGTTGAAAATTTGTGCCACACACCATTTTGGCTTGACAGGGATTCACGCCCAGAGCCATTTCCGTCCTTGGAACTGGACGGTCATGCTTCTGTTGATCTTTTGATAATCGGTGGCGGGTTCACCGGACTTTGGGCTGCGGTCGAAGCTGCCCTCGAAAATCCTGACCAATCCATCATGCTGATCGAAGGTGACCGGATTGCGGGTGGGGCCACTGGGCGCAACGGGGGGTTTGTTGCTGCATCCCTCACACATGGTTTTAGCAACGGACTCAGTCGTTGGAAGGGTGAACTGTCAGAACTTGTTCGACTCGGCGTTGAAAATCTCAATGAAATGGAGTCGAGGATCCGCGAATTCAACATTGACTGTGACTGGCTGCGATCAGGGGAACTGGATGTTGCAGTGGAGGACTATCAGTTTCATGAACTCGCTGAAGTCCATCAGGAAATGCGGGATTGCGGTTCTGACTCTGAACTCCTTGACGTTCGTGCACTCAAGCAACGAGTCGATTCCCCCATGTACAAGGGTGCGCTCTTTGATCCGAACGTAGCCATGGTTGACCCTGCGCGCTTGGCGTGGGGCTTATCGCGGATAGCTGTTGAGTTGGGTGTTGTCATTCATGAACACACCAAGGCAACTGATTCCGTTGATCAGGGCACCCATGTTGAAGTCAAAACCGTTGGTGCCACGATTCACGCTAATCGAGTCTTGTTGGCCACTAATGCCTATCCACCGCTATTGAAGCGACTAAAACATTACTTAGTGCCGGTCTATGACTATGTCCTCATGACTGCTCCATTGACTGAACGTGAGCGCTCGAGCATCGGCTGGTCAGGGCGCGAGGGTATCGGTGATTCAGGTAATCAATTTCACTACTATCGAATGACGCAGGATGGACGAATCCTTTTTGGTGGATACGACGCCAATTACCACAAGGGCAATGGCATGGGTCCGGAGTTTGATGTGGATATCACCAGTTTTGCACGCCTCGCAGATCACTTTGCACAAATTTTCCCTCAATTAGCCGAGGTGAAATTTACCCATGGCTGGGGTGGGGCCATTGATACCTGTACTCGATTTAGTGCTTTTTGGGGGACTGCACATGCTGGAAAGACGGCCTATGTCGCCGGCTACACGGGTCTTGGAGTTGGTGCATCACGGTTTGGGGCATTGACCTGCCTTGACCTCCTCGAGGGTCGAGACACTGAACGCACCCGTCTTGAAATGGTAAAAACCAAGCCCATTCCGTTTCCGCCAGAGCCACTTCGAAGTCTCGGAATCGGCTGGACACGTCGATCGCTTCAAAAGGCGGATCTAGAGCAAGGTAAGCGCAACCTCTGGTTGCGAACCCTTGATTCCATGGGCTTGGGATTCGACTCTTAAGGAGTTTTTTGGCCAAGGGAGATAGGGTCACAACATGAGCAGATATGGCGCGCAATTTGGACCGAACTTCACTTTTCTGGGTGTCCCCGAATGCGACTTGGACGTGCCAGATTCTTACGGTGATGCCGATGTAGTCATTGTCGGGGCGCCGTTTGATGGTGGGACGTCCTATCGATCTGGTGCCAGGTTTGGTCCCAGTGCGCTCAGGGCAGCTTGCTATCTGGAGCATGACGGGAGCCGCCCCTCGCTTGCGCTGCGTGTCGATGGACTCAAAGACATGAAAGTGGTTGATGCAGGTGACGTAGAGCTTTACAGCGGTGATGCGGCTCGCTCCTGCGCGGACTTGGAAGTTGTCATAGAAAAAATCGCTCAGACAGGTGCAATACCCCTTATATTGGGGGGTGATCACACCGTCACCTGGCCCGATGTCACGGGTGTTGCTCGAGCCCGCGGATGGGGCAAGATTGCTGTAATTCACTTTGATGCACATGCGGATACCGGCGACATAACGTTTGGATCTCTGATTGGTCATGGGCAGCCCATGCGGCGCCTCATCGAGTCCGGCGCTGTCAGGGGAGACAGGTTTTTCCAGATTGGTCTTCGTGGATATTGGCCGGAGCCGGAAACCTTGGGCTGGATGGCCGAACAAGGAATGCGTTCCTATGAAATGACCGAGATTGTTGAGCGCGGCTTAAACGAATGCCTATCCGAGGTATTTACAAATTCGCTCGAAGATTGCGATGGCATCTTTTTGAGTGTTGACATTGATGTGTGTGATCCTGGACATGCGCCAGGGACAGGAACTCCTGAGCCTGGAGGCTTGACGGCGAGAGAGCTCCTTGATGCCGTTCGCAGGATTTGTTATGAACTGCCGATTTTTGGCATGGATATTGTTGAGGTTGCCCCGCCATATGACCACGCAGATATCACTGCGATGTTGGGAAATCGAGTGGTCCTTGAGGCTTTGAGCGCAATAGCTAGACGTCGTCAGGATGACCGTGAAGGTACATCATGGGATCCAGCCCAGCCTTTACTCGCAGACAGAATTCCAGGGGAGTAGTCATGCGAGTACTCGCGATAGGGGCAGGCGGCGTTGGCACGAGTGCTGCATTAATTGCAGCGCGTCGCACTTTTTTCGAACATTGGGTTTGCGCGGACTATGACCTGGAGCGGGCAAATAATCTTGTGCATCAAGTGAATGATTCACGCTTTGTTGCATCTCGCGTGGACGCCTCGGAAAGCTCTGACATTGAACAGCTGATTCATGAACATTCGATCACCCATGTTCTCAATGTTGTTGATCCCCGATTTGTCATGCCGATTTTCATGGCGTCTCTGAATGCGGGTGCAAACTACATGGATACCGCCATGAGCCTGTCTCGACCGCATCCCGTGGCACCATTTCAAGAAACTGGCGTCAAACTGGGTGACGAACAATTCGACACCGAACACCACTGGCGTGACAAAGGGCTACTGGCACTCTGTGGCATGGGGGTAGAGCCGGGTCTGGCAGATGTGTTTGCTCGATACGCTGCTGATCACCTTTTTTCTGAGATAGATGAAATCGGTATCCGAGATGGTGCAAATCTTCAGGTTGATGGCCATTCATTTGCACCAACATTCTCCATCTGGACCACCATTGAAGAGTGTCTTAATCCACCTATCGTCTGGGAAAAGTCCAAAGGTTGGTTCACGACCCAACCATTCAGCGGAGCTGAAGTCTTCGACTTCCCTGATGGAATTGGTCCACAAGAATGCGTGAACGTTGAACACGAGGAAGTCGTACTCATCCCTCGATGGATTGACTGCAAGCGGGTCACATTCAAGTACGGCCTGGGGGATGAATTCATTGAGATTCTCAAGACCCTGCACAAGCTCAATCTCGATTCAACAAGTCCTGTTCTGGTCCAGGGTGTTGAAGTGAGTCCGCGTGATGTTGTAGCTGCTGCGCTACCTGATCCACTCACGCTCGGGGACAAAATGAGCGGAAAAACCTGTGCAGGAACATGGGTGACCGGGTTAGGAAAAGATGGGCAACCGCGCTCTATCTATCTTTATCACGTTACTGACAACGCTTGGTCCATGTCTGAATACGGAACCCAGGCGGTGACGTGGCAGACAGCAATGAACCCCGTTATAGCTCTCGAGTTGTTGTCCTCGGGTCAATGGCAAGGTTCAGGCGTGCTTGGGCCAGAGGCATTTGATTCAGTGCCCTACCTCGAGCTGATGTCCAGCGGATTTGACCAGAAGTTTGGCCTCCGTGAAGACTAAGCGCTGGTAGCTTCGAAAGCTTCTTCGAGTACTGACATGGCTTCTTCCAACAGGTGCCGAGGCATGACAAGTGAGGGGAGGAACCTAAATACGTTGCCATACGTTCCAGCCGTAAGAGTCACAACTCCATGTTGATGACAGTACTTGTTTAACGCGGCTGCCCGGTCTGCATCAGGTTCCATCGTTCCAGGCTTTACAAGTTCGATGGCGATCATGGCTCCTCGACCACGGATGTCACCGATCGTCGGGTGATTGATCTGCATGTCCTTGAGACGGGGGAGCATGATGGATTCAATTTCCTTGGCTCGCTCGTTGGCATTATTGGCCTCCATCCATGCGATGGATCCAAGGGCGGCAGCACAGGCAACTGGATTTCCGCCGTATGTGCCGCCGAGGCCGCCGACATGGACACTATCCATGATCTCTGCCCGACCCGTAACGGCAGCAAGGGGCATTCCACCTGCGATGCCCTTAGCTGTGGTGATCATGTCAGGCACGACACCCTCAAATTCGCTGGCGAACCAATTTCCGGTCCGGCAGAAGCCTGATTGGATTTCATCAGCAACAAAAACGATGCCGTTAGCCTGGGCAAAATCGGCCATCGCCTTGAAGTAGCCAGGAGCGGGGACGATAAACCCACCTTCACCCAAAATAGGCTCAATGACGATAGCAGCAACATTGGAGGCGCCCAATTCCTTTTCAATCCGGGAGATTGCCCAATTCGCAACTTCAGTTCCGCTATGCGGGCCATCGTGAAATGGGTAGGAAACGGGCACACGATAAATCTCGGGCGCAAAGGGACCGAATGAATGCTTGTAAGGCATGTTTTTGGCCGTCATGCCCATGGTGAGATTCGTTCGGCCGTGGTAGCCATGCTCCACAACGACAACGTCTTGCCGGCCGGTGAATGCTCTAGCGATCTTGACTGAATTTTCCACGGCTTCGGCTCCCGAGTTAAATAGTGCGGAGCGTTTTTCGTGGGAGCCAGGTGTTAGCCGATTGAGTGCCTCGCATACTTGCACGTAACCTTCATACGGCGTGACCATGAAACAGGTGTGGGTGAAGTTTGCAGCCTGCTCTTGAACGCCTGCAACCACCTCGGGATTCGCATTACCAACAGTCGTCACGGCAATGCCCGAACCCATGTCAATGAGTGAGTTTCCGTCCGCATCGATGAGGACCCCACCGGCGGCCTTAGTGATGAATGCTGGGAGGCCGATTCCCACGCCTGCAGAAACTGCATTGGTTTTCCTCGCGAGTAGTCCTTGAGATTTTGGACCCGGAATTGCGGTAACCAACCGTCGCACCTGCTCGACCCCATTGATGGTGTGCTCTGTTTCGAAGTCCGATGTTGTCGTCATTTATTCCTCCACGGATGAACTTGGGCTAAGCGAGGCCACCTTTTCTAAAACTGAGTCTAGGGCCACGTTTGAACAGGCGAAGAGCGTAGGATGGAATTATGAGTAATGCACATGAAATCAATGGGGTTCACATAAACCACCACCAAAGGACCACTCTCGAAAAGGTTATGGCCCATCCAACCAACCACGACCTTCAGTGGAAAGACGTTATCCATTTGGCTGATGCGCTTGGTGATGTAGATGAGCGCCACGACGGCAAAGTCAAACTGACAATTGGTGACTTAAGTGAAGTTTTTGACCCCAATCACAAGACCATCAGCATGGATCCGATTGCGCACCTGCGCCAAATGTTCACCGATGCCGGCTTCACAATCTAGGAGTACACGATGGCTGCCCACGATGAATTCAATAAAATTAAACTGCATGGGAGGTTCGCCGTTGCGGCTATTGACTTCCACGAGACTCGAATTTTCGCCCTCGAAGGGGATAGCACAGGTAGGCCTGAGCGTGTTGTAGCTGAAGACCAAGACGGAGATCTCCGCAAATTACACACAAAAGTCAACAACGTCGAAGGTGACTACCGCACTCCAGGTGACGAGTACTGGAAATCAATCGCAATTG
>JBDQMZ010000163.1:0-2860 GCA_040261955.1 Candidatus Nanopelagicales bacterium | reverse complement strand
GATGACTACGCCCTCGACTCGATCATCCCTGACTCACCCAACCAGCCCTATGACATGCACGACGTATTGAGCGCAATTCTCGACGATGGCGAGTTCCTTGAAACTCAAGCACTCTTTGCACCAAATATCTTGTGCGGATTCGGGCGAGTTGAAGGTCACTCAGTCGGCATTGTGGCAAATCAGCCCATGCAGTTCGCCGGAACATTGAACATTGAGGCGTCAGAGAAAGCCGCGCGTTTTGTTCGAACCTGCGATGCATTCAACATCCCCGTCATTACATTTGTTGATGTTCCAGGCTTCCTTCCCGGCACCGATCAAGAGTGGGACGGCATCATTCGCCGTGGAGCAAAGCTCATTTACGCCTATGCCGAAGCTACGGTTCCACTGTTGACCGTAATCACGCGCAAGGCCTATGGCGGTGCCTATGACGTCATGGGATCCAAGCACCTTGGCGCCGATATCAACTTGGCGTGGCCCACCGCCGAAATCGCCGTGATGGGAGCCCAAGGCGCGGTCAATATTTTGTATCGCAAGGAAATCGCAGGTGCCGATGACGCCGAGGCAGAACGCGTCAAGCGAATTGATGAGTACACGGAAAAGTTCGCCAACCCTTATGTTGCAGCTGAGCGCGGGTACATGGATCGCGTGATTCTCCCGCATGAGACGCGCCTGCAACTCACTCGCGCACTGCGTGCACTGCGCGGCAAGCGCGCTACTTTGCCACCAAAGAAGCATGGAAACATTCCCTTATGACCGAGCCGCTTTTTTCGATCATCAAGGGCGAGCCATCTCCTGAAGAAGTTGCTGCGCTCACTGCGCTACTCAGCGCAATGAACGCCTCGACCGGTGTCAGCGAGGCACCCAGCGATATTCATGCGTGGAACAGCAAGGCGCGCATATTCCGGCATTTCCCCATCCCTGGACCTGGCGCATGGCGCGCATCCGGTTTGGCTCAGTAAGCCCGGTTGACTTGGACTCCATTGCAATGACAACAGTTGTACTTGCGTCTGCTTCGCCTGCACGGCTGCAAACACTTCGAAGTGCTGGCATCGACCCGACCGTGAAGGTGAGCCACGTTGATGAGGAATCGTTGCAAGCTTCCATGCCTGATGCGACACCCGCTCAGATTGCTCAGGCACTGGCTCAAGCCAAGTGTGAGAAAGTGGTCGCCCTTCGCGGCAACCCCAATGAACTGATCATTGGATGCGATTCAGTCTTTGAATTGGGTGGCAAGCCATATGGCAAACCTGAAAGCGCCGAGGTTGCGCGTATGCGTTGGCGCGACATGATGAACACAACGGGCACTTTGCACACCGGTCATTTCGTGACTTTTATCGATGCCCAAGGACATTCTCACCAGGCGCAAGCCACGGCGAGCACCGATGTCCACATGGGGTCGATGTCAGACCGAGAAATTGATGCCTACCTCGCGACAGGTGAACCACTTGCCGTCGCGGGCGGCTTCACCCTGGATGCTCTTGGCGGGGCTTTTGTGGAGTCGGTCACAGGCGACCCATCCAATGTGGTCGGAATTTCATTACCAACCCTGAGAAAACTGGTCACTCAACTCGGTCTGACCTGGACCGACCTGTGGAATAACATCCCAGTGAGCGCCTCCCCCCAAGAATCCTGACCGATAGGCTCACCCCGAAAGCCAAGCCCGAAAGTAAACGAAACCAACAGCGCATGAAAAGGATTGACTCGTGAAGCGTGTACTGATTGCCAACCGTGGCGAAATCGCCGTCCGTGTTATTCGTGCCTGCAAAGATGAGGGCCTCGAGTCCGTAGCCGTCTACGCCGATCCCGATCGCGACGCAATGCACGTGCGCATGGCAGACCACGCCTTCGCCCTCGGTGGCAGCACGGCCGCTGAGTCTTACCTTGATATTCCCAAGATCATTAACGCCGCCAAGGAGTCTGGTGCTGACTCCATTCATCCTGGCTACGGATTTCTGTCAGAGAACGCCGAGTTTGCCCAGGCTGTCATCGATGCAGGACTGGTTTGGATTGGCCCACCACCTGCCGCCATTCGTTCGCTCGGTGACAAAGTCAGTGCTCGTCATATTGCTCAGAAGGCCGGCGCTCCTCAGGTTCCAGGCAGCCCAGACCCAGTTTCCGATTCCAGTGAAGTTGTGGCATTTGCCCAACAGCACGGCCTCCCTGTTGCCATCAAAGCAGCTTTCGGTGGCGGCGGCCGCGGCATGAAGGTTGCACGCAACTTGGAAGAAATCCCTGAGCTCTATGACTCGGCCGTGCGGGAAGCTGTTGCAGCGTTTGGTCGGGGCGAATGTTTTGTTGAGCGTTACCTTGACAACCCACGCCATGTGGAAACCCAGGTGCTGGCTGACCAACATGGCAATGTCGTTGTGGTCTCCACTCGCGATTGCTCACTCCAGCGTCGCCATCAAAAACTCGTTGAAGAGGCCCCCGCGCCCTTCTTGACCGACGCCCAGCGCGATGCGCTCTATGAATCATCCAAGGCGATCATCAAAGAGGCCGGCTACTACAACGCCGGCACCTGCGAGTTCCTCATTGGTACCGATGGCACCATTTCATTCCTTGAGGTCAACACCCGCCTGCAGGTTGAACACCCAGTCAGCGAAGAAGTTGCCGGCATCGATCTCGTGCGTGAGCAGTTCCGAATCGCACAAGGTGGTGTGATCGATTACGCCGATCCGGTACTGCGAGGTCACTCCATCGAGTTCCGCATCAATGGTGAAGATCCAGGTCGCGGCTTCCTGCCCGCCCCCGGAAAACTCGATGTGTGGCAACTTCCTGCAGGCCCCGGCGTTCGTGTGGACACGGGTTTTGAGGCTGGAGACGTCATCGGTGGCAACTTCGATTCACTCCTTGCCAAACT
>JBDQMZ010000162.1:0-16559 GCA_040261955.1 Candidatus Nanopelagicales bacterium | reverse complement strand
GATTTGTGCGACGGATCAAAACGTCGATTGAACCCCACCATGAATGGCACTCCGGCGGCTTCTACCTTTGCCAAGGCCCGATCAACAGCTTCAATGTCTAAACTGATGGGCTTTTCGCAGAAAATTGCTTTCCCTGCCGCAGCGCAAGCCTCAATGAGGTCGACATGGGTGTCGGTACTCGTACAAATAGCAATTGCATCAATATCAGGGCTCGAGATCAACTCCTGCACGGTTCGCGCATCAACACCAAACTCTTTGCTGACCGAATCCGCGGCAGCCTCATTAACATCAGCCACTGCCACGAGATCTAGCCCAGGGATCTTTCGAGAAATGATCTCTGCATGCATTTTCCCAATGCGTCCGACTCCGGCCACACCCATCCGAATTACCTTGTCCACGCAGAATTCCTCTCATAATGTTAATAGCAAATACGTTCTACACGCGCGCGAAGAGCCGCTCACTCAAACTGTGAAAATGTTACTTGCACAACTCATTTAATCGGTGGTCAGAGTTTCTATCTCATGGGCCAAGGCGTCAAGTTCGGCGCCACCTGCCATTGCTCGCACGAGTTCCTCACGAGAAACATCTGCGCGCTCATACTGGGCAATCATCTTGCCGCGGTTGAGTAGGAAGAAACGGTCTCCAACGAGGAAAGCGTGATGGGGATTGTGGGTGATGAACACAACCGCAACCCCGCGCTCTTTTGCTTGGAGTACATACTTGAGAACCACACCAGACTGCTTCACGCCCAGGGCGCTGGTTGGTTCGTCGAGGATCAGTACTTTGGCTCCGAAGTGAACGGCGCGAGCAATGGCGACAGCCTGGCGCTCTCCTCCTGAGAGGGTGCCAACCGCTTGATCAGGGTCCCTGATATCAATCCCCATGTCCATCAACTCGGCCTTGCATGCGTCCTTGGCGTACTTGGTGTTGAGCCGGCGGAACGGGAAAACGCCTTTTGTTGGTTCATTGCCCAAAAAGAAGTTGCGCCAGACGCTCATCAACGGAACGGTTGCCAAGTCCTGGAACACGGTGGCAATGCCCTGATCGAGTGCATCGCGCGGCGAGGAGAAATTCGCTTTTTTGCCTTCAAGCAGGAAGTTGCCGTCAGATGGCGTGTAAACACCACTCAGGATTTTGATGAGCGTCGACTTGCCAGCGCCGTTGTCACCGAGAACACAGGTAACGGTTCCGGGATCAACATGCATGGAAACATCACTCAATGCAATAACGCTTCCAAAGCGCATGGTGACACCATCTAGCCGAAGTGCAGCAGTGTCAACAGCGGTGTTGTCGATCGTCATTTTCGGCCTCCCGAGAATCGCTTACCAATTACGCTGTTGGTCAAAACTGCAACGAAGAGAATCAAACCGAGGAACAACCACGACCAGTCCGTGTTCCAGCCTGCATAGGCGATACCAATGAAGGCCATACCGATGATGGCAGAACCAATGGATGCACCGATTGCTGAGCCGTAACCGCCCGTCAGGAGGCAACCACCGACAACCGCGGCAATGATGAAGACGAATTCCTCACCGACACCCTGGCCTGCCTGCATGGAACGCAAGCGCATCAAGCTGATGATGCCCACAAGTGCGGCCGATGTCGATGTGTACATGAACAACACGATTTTGGTCCGGTTAACAGGGACACCCGTGTTGCGTGCGGCGAGCTTGTCACCCCCGACGGCAAAAATCCAGTTGCCAAATTTGGTTCGCGTGAGCACCCAAGTCGCAATAACGGTGAGGACCACCCACCAAATCACAGCCACCTTGAAGCCATAAGGCTGCCAAAGTTCAGCAGCAAAGACTGCACGTGCGCTTTCAAATCCTTCACCCTCGTCAATGTCTGCGACACGGACGGTATCTGTGAGGAGTTTGGTGACACCCAGGTTCACTCCGCGCAGTGAGAAGAACATGGCGAGAGTGACGATGAAGGACGGCAAACCCGTTTTAACCACAAGCCAACCATTGAGCAAGCCAATGCAGGCCGCGAAGACGAATGTGAGGGCAATAGCTGGCCACACCGGAATGTTGTATTCGCTGATGAGCAGGCCCGCAAAAAGGCCAGAGGTACCCACCATGACACCTGCGGAAAGATCAAACTCCCCGCCAATCATGAGAAGGGCTACGGCTACTGCGACGATTCCTGTTGTGGCAGCAACGTCGGTCCACCGTGCGGCCCCGTTAAGGCCGACGAAAGTTCCTGTTGTATCAACTGCTGAGAAGAAGACATAAACCACAATCGCACCCATGAGCGCGCCAATTTCTGGGCGACGCATGACCCTGACGAATGTGCTGCTACGAGCTAAACGCTCATCACCTGCTGCGATTGCGGTCGACATATCTCTCCTGTGATTACTGATTGAGGTGTGTGGGTGAGGCGCAATGCGCCTCACCCACACAATCCTTTTTCAACGGACTAGCGAGTACCGTTTGTTGCCAGCTCTTGTACGAGTGTGGCATTGTCCTGAACAACGAAACCAGGACCGGTGTACATCGGCAGACCGCCACCCAATTCATGCCCATTGAGCAAGTTCAGGTAGAGAAGCGCAACGGACATGTAGCCCTGTGCGTACTGCTGCTGATCGATTGCAAACATGATGTCGCCATCGGCGATTGCCTGCACTGCATCACCCGAGAGGTCAACTGTGCCGATCATGATGTCGCGGCCTGTTGCCTGAGCTGCGGGAAGTGCTGCAGCGGTAGCAATGTCAGCGTTGAGTGCGAACACGGCATCGATTGAAGGATCTGATTCAAGCTTTGCTTGGATCTCAGCCTGGCTCTTTGCAAGGTCAGCAAGACCTGCTGAGAGCTGGAGGTTTTCAACATTGCCAAATGTTTCCTTGGCTCCGTCGCAACGCTCCTGCAGACCAATGTTGTTCTGCTCCTGAATTGGGCAGAGAACCTTGGTTGCTCCTGCTTCTTTGAACTTGGTGCCTGCCTCGCGGCCCGCGATGATTTCATCCTGGCCAACGTGGGTGAATGCGCCGAGTTCCTTGAACACCTGGCTTCCGGAGTTCATCGTGACCAATGGGATGCCAGCGGCTTCAGCCTTGGCCATTGCGTCCTTGATGGCATCTGGGTTGGGTGCTGACACTGCAATAGCATCGCAACCACCGGAGACGTCTGCTTCAATGAGCTGTGCTTGTGCTTCGGCATCGTTGTTGGACTCTTGGTAATCAAATGTCACACCGAGGTCTTCGCCAGCCTTGACAGCGCCAGCCTTAGCAACGGACCAGAATCCACCGCCATCACCGTGTGTGACCATGCAGATTTTCATGTCTGCATTGGAAGTGTCTGCAGCTGCCGTGCCGCTGTCCGCAGCAGTGTCTCCACTGTCGGAGGAACAGCCAGCGAGCACGAGTGCTGAAGCAGCCGCAATAACGACTGCAACTTTGCTTACTCTCATGGGTTTCCCTTCTCTATGCACCGGGTGGCGCGATATTGCACATAATCATGTGTGTCTCACTTGCGAGAACGCCCAATACCTAGGATGAAATTGGAACGTTCCAACATGGCAATAATGGTCTGATCCAAGGGCCTTGCACAGGACATTTGCCAATGAGTTATCAAGTCGTTATCAACGAGCACTCGCCGGAGCCGACTATCTCCCGCGACGCTGCGTTTTCAGGCCCGCATCCATGGCTTCCCTCGCCTGGGTAACAGACTCCAGTGCACTGACCTCGGGGACCCCGACCTGCCAAAACGCTCCGCCCTCGGTCCAATCTGACTCGCGGACATCAAGCACGATCGCCACAGTGTTTGTGGCATTACGGGCAGTGATTAGGGCCGCTTCAAGTTCCTCCATGGAAGCAACCGAAATTGTGTCGGCGCCCAACGATCGTGCATTGGCGGCGAAATCGACACGAGCTGCGCTGCCCGATCCTGTTGAATCACGCAACATGTTGTTGTAGGAGTTACCTCCCTGGCCTACCTGCAAACGCTCGATGACCGCGAAGCCCTCGTTATCGCACACTAGAAGGATAAATTTTTTGCCCGAGAGCACTGACGAGTAAATATCAGAATTCAACATTAAATATGAACCATCGCCGACAAAAGCGAATACATCACCATGGGATGCATCGGGTGATTCAGCATGAGCCATGGCTGCACCCCAAGCTCCGGAGATTTCATAGCCCATGCAACTGAATCCGTACTCGCAATCGAAGGTACGAATTGCCTTAGATGCCCAGTTGATGTTCAACTCGCCGGGTAATCCTCCAGCGGCAGTTAGAACATAGTCCGCTGGCGTTGCTTGGTCGTGAACCTTGCCAATTATCTGCGCGTAGCTCGGAGGCCAAACTCCTTCAGTGGTAACCCGGGATTCAACAAAATCAAAAAAGTCCTGGCGAAGTCCCGCGGCAACTTCCCGCCACTGCCCATCGCTGATGTAGCCGCCCAGTCCCAGCGAGATTTGTTCCATGCATAACAGTGCATCACCAACTACTCCAACCGCTGAATGCTTAATGGCATCGAATCGAGCGGCATTAATTGCGAGTATCGGGGTGCTTTCGGGGATCAAGGTCCAAGAACCTGTGGTGAAATCCTCAAGGCGAGAGCCAATTGCAATGACTAGATCAGCCTGCCTGATGAGCTCATTTGCCGGATTTGCTCCCGTGACCCCCACTGCCCCCGTATACATGGAATCACTAGCTATCAGACTCGATTTTCCTGCGACCGTCTCAACAACAGGAATGCCATGGGTGTGAGCGAACTCCGCTAGTTGCGCTTCAGCGAGTGAGTAATGCACCCCACCACCTGCAATGATTGCAGGCCTCTTGGAGCTCTTGATCAAATCAATTGCACTTGCAAGTTGCTGTGCATCTGCTCCATATCGAGGAACGTGATGAATAGTCTCTGTGAAGAATGACTCAGGGAATTCATAAGCCATAGCGGCGATGTCTTGCGGCAATCCAATGAATGCCGGCCCGCAATCGGCAGGGTCGAGCAAAGTACTCACCATTTGAGGTAGTGAGGTCAACAGTTGCGCGGGATGACTAATTCGATCCCAGTATCGAACGACCGGCTTAAATGAATCATTAACCGTGATCGTGGGGTTGCCAAAGTGTTCCACCTGCTGAAGCACGGGATCAGGCAGGCGACTGGTAAATGTGTCACCACTGATGAACAGCACGGGAAGCCGGTTGGACATTGCCACACCCGCAGCCGTCACCATGTTTGTAGCACCCGGGCCAATAGAACTGGTTGCAATCAAAACCTGCCGGCGCTGCTTTGCTTTTGCATATGCCGCCGCAGCTAATCCCATGCCCTGTTCATTTTGGCCGCGCCACACGGGGATTTCATCGCGGTGCTGTTCGAGGGAATGGCCCAAACTCGTGACATTGCCATGCCCAAAAATACCGATCACGCCTGGGAAGAGTTTTTCGGTAGCACCATTAACGTCGATTTTTTGCGCAACGAGAAATCGAACAAGTGCTTCAGCGGTCGTGATGCGAACTGTGGTCATGTCATCTCCTGCCAAGTGACTTGTAAATCAATTTCCTGCGGGGGCCAGTTGAACTACCGGTTCCCAAGCTCGAGTTTCCCATGAATTGATCAGCGCCTGTTGCACGTTGACAACGTCAACGGCTTCCGTGAAAGACGGTGAGAATGGTGTGTCGTTGACCAATGACTGGAGGAATGCCAGGTCTTCGATTGCAACCAAGTCCTCAAAACCAATGTTGTTCGCCTGGCCCGGCGCGAATGCACCGTGGTAGGGGAATCGATCTCCGCCAAAGACAGTGGTGAATCCACTACTGAGATCCTCGGTGAGGCGATACACACTTAACTCGTTGAGTCGCTCAAGGTTCCAATAGATGGCACCCTTTGTTCCATAGATTTCGAATGCATTCTGGCTTTCTGGCCCCACCATTGTTCGACTTGCCTCGAAAGTTCCCGTCGCACCGGATTCAAAGGTGCACAGCATGGATGCGAAGTCTTCATTCTCAACAAGACCCTTGGGATCTTCTGGCTTTCCACGACCGTAATGGCCTGCTGCTCCTTCTTGCGGTATCGGGCGGTGGGTGATGGTCATGTTTTTCATGCCAACGACCTCAGAGATTGGTCCTGCAAGGAATTGAGCCATTGAAACAGAGTGACTCAAAATATCTCTTGTTACGCCGTAGCCCGCCTGATCCAAATAGAAGCGCCAGGTGAGAAGGCCCAGCTCGTCGCTGCCATACATGGACAGGAAACGACCACGGTAATGGGTAATTTCACCGATCTCACCAGACTCAATCAACGACTTCGCATGAATCACGAGTGGTGCCCACAGGTAGTTGTAACCAACACCTGACTTCACACCCGCTGCGGTTGCCGCGGCTAACGCAGCCACTGCGTGTTCCGGTTTGCCACCAATGGGCTTCTCGCTGAAGACGGCTTTGCCTGCCGCACATGCGGCTTCAATCATGGGTATGTGCATCATGTTGGGTGAGGTCACCCAGACTGCATCGACCCGGGGGTCATTGACAGCCTGCTGCCAATCCTCGACCGCTTCAAGGAAACCAAAGTCTTGGACCGCGCGCTCACGCCGTGACGCATCAACGTCTGCACACACAATGAGTTCAGGCTGCACATCGCGATCAGGGAACAGTGATGGAATTCGAAGCATGGACCGACTGTGAGCTTGTCCCATCCAGCCAAGGCCAAGAACAGCAATACCAACTTTTTTCATGATTAATTTCCTTGGACTCGACCGTGCGCGGATGTATATGGCAAACGTGGATCAGTTCCCTGGGCCTCCCAGGTTTCCCGGATCCAATGATGGTCGGGATCATCGCAAAAGGCCATAGTTCGGTCCTCCGCTGGGCCCGCCAAAACGTTCAAGAAATACATTGGGTACTCCGGTGGCGCGATGGTGGGTCCGTGATATCCCTGTGGAACCAAGTAGGAATCCCCGTCTTTGACCGTGACGGATTCATCGACCGAGCCGTCCACCGTGTAAACATGAAAAGTTCCAAGTCCCACGGGGTCCCCGTGTAAGGACTCCTCGCGCCCAATGCGGAAGTAGTAGATCTCTTCATTGGTGGCAATGCAGCCGTCAATTCCATCGTGGCGGTGAGGTGGCCACGACGACCAGTTTCCACCCGGAGTAATGACTTCGCACACATTGATCTTTCGCGCACTGGTGAAGGAATCGGGTGTTGCAATGTTTGTTACCTGCCTCGAGGCTTTTCCACCACCCCGCACTTCAACCGGGACCTCCTGGGCCGGCGTGTAGCAAGCTGGATAGTCAGATTGCGCGCGCGCTGTGCACACTGCGACTTCGCCGGATGCCGCAGTCATGGTTACCCGCGAACCATTGGGGAGGTACAGCCAATCCGAAACCGCGGCAAAGACTCCCTCGCGACCATTGAGAACAAAATCCCCGTGGTTCGTTGTGAGCGCAATGTTTTGTGCAGACAGGGGAACAATCACGCACTCGTCATCGGGGAGTTCAACTGTGATGGCCTCTCCTGCATTAAATCTGTACACCTGCAGTCCCGAGTAATTCCAGCCTGCACTCTCAACGGTGATGTTCGTTTCTACGTTGCCGAGACTCGAGGTCCCTGCGGGTAAATACCAACTCATGCGCCCTCCTCCATGTGTACAAAGTGAGCAGCTGCTTTTACTGCCTTGGGAATGTCATTACCCCGTGGGTACAGCAACGCTCGGCCCACGACAAGGCCTCGAACATTAGGTTCATCCATGGCTTTTTTCCAAAGATCAAATACCTCTTCGGTTTTGTCTCCTGGATCGCCACCGAGCATGAGAATTGGCATTGTCGTTGCAGCCGCCACAATTTTCATGTCCGGGCTTGCCGGGATTTTGAGCCAAGAGTAGGCAGAAGATGCACCAAGCCCTGATGCAATGGCAACTACTTTGACCAAGCGTTCCGTGGATTGATCGAGGTAAGCGCGACCCGATGCATCTTTCAAGTAGGGCAATGGTTCAAGCAGGCACATAATTTTGTGGTCGGCCAGGCGACTTGTCACAGAGCCTGCCCACTCCAAAGTTGAAGCCACGCCTGCGTCGGTGTCCTCGATGCGCAGGAGCAATTTGCCACCATCCAGCCCATAAGCGGCGATGCGCTCAGGGTCATAAGCCGTCATGCGATCATCTAATTCCCACGAAGCCCCAATGATTCCGCCGCGGTTCATGGTGCCGATTGCTAATTTCCTGTCCAGAGCACCGATGTACGCCAGCTCTTCCAGGACATCAGCACTGGCTAACACTCCATCAACCTCAGGCATGTCGAGGGCTTCTTTTAGCCTAGACAGCAAACTGAATCTGTCTGCGACAGCTAATGGGTCACCATCGACGGCAAGCATGCCTCTAGCCGTGTGATCAGCGGCGACCATGAGCAGATTTCCGTTGGCACCCAAGATTGGACGCCTTGTGCGGTTGAGCAACGCACTTCGAAGATCCTCAGGCGCTCGGAGGCGAGCCTCAAGAATCCCCAGATACTGCTCACGGGTTAACGCACTCATTTACTACTCCCTGCTAGGCCTCGACTGTTTTTTGAGATTAATTCGCGCACTTGAAGTTCGGTGGGCATGTCGTCTGCGCACGATAGTTGCCCAACAACATAGGCCCCTGCGGCGTTTGCAAATTGCCCGATTTCGGTCAACGACCATTGCGACAAAAGGCCGAATACGAGTGCTCCACCAAATGCATCTCCTGCACCCAAACCACACACTAGGTCAACGGTCACAGGGTCAATCCGCACGCGCTCCGAGTCGCTTGCGAGCAGAACTCCGCCGCCACCCATTTTCACTACTGCCAGTTTTACACCGAGCGCCAGCAATACATCGGCAGCTTTATCGGGTTCACTCTCGCCAACGGCCATGTCGCACTCAGTGCGGTTGCCCACCGCAACCGTGCAGTAATCAAGTGCCTGACGAACTTTTTCACGGGCGGCAAATTTCGATTCCCACAGTGTTGGGCGGTAATCCAAGTCAATAATTGTGTGCTCGGCTCGCCCACGCATTTTGGCCCAAGCTTGTGCAGCATCGGCTGTTGTTCCTTCAGCGAGCGCACCCGCGCTGATCCAGAAAACTTTTGATTCCTGCACAGCGCGGTCCATTTCAGCGGTCGGGACAATCGTTGTATCCGGTGCGTTATGCCGGTAAAAAGTTATTTGTGGATCCTCGGGTGGATCAAGTGCGGCCAGCACCACCGGTGTTTGCGCATCGAGTTCGGTGCCAATAAAATTCGTGTCAACATTCCAGCGCGACAACTGCGAAATTACGTATTGCCCCAAAGCATCTCCACCGACCTTGGTTAACGCAGCTGCATTGAGCCCATACCTCGCAGCAGCGACGGCAACATTCGTTGGCGAACCACCAACGGACTTGAGAAATGTTTGTGGATCAAGAAACGATGCACCGATCTGTTGGGCATACAGATCGACACTGACACGCCCCACAGAAATAAGGTCATGTTTTTTCATTGAGTCCTTTGCAGTCTTAGACACGCGAGGCAACCTTTGGAGCAACGGTTTGCTTTAAGTAATTGAGGGAATTTGTAACTTGCTCTATCGGACCTTCGCCTTCACTGGGCATTCCAGCGGTGATGGCCGTGTCCTGTTCAATGACGTACCACCCTTGATACCCACGGCTCTCGAGCGCTTCAATGACTCCGGCGATATCGACGTCTCCCTGGCCAAGCTCAGTAAAGAGACCCTCCTGAACGCCCTGCATGATGGATTTTTCTCGGTTCATGACCGGCGCGACCTTGGACAGGTCCACGTCCTTCAGATGCACGTGACCAACTCGGTCAAAGGCTTCTTTGGCAAATGCCACGGGATCCGTGCCACCAATGGCCAGATGCCCGGTGTCAAGGCACCAATGAACATCGCAGGTGTCCAGGACTTTCTGAACATCCGAGTCGGTCTCGACCATGGTCAACACATGGGGGTGCATTACCTGCTCCAGTCCGTGCTCCGCGCAGATTTCATCGACAATTCCAAAGATTTTGTTCATTTGCTTGAGTTCTTCAGCCGTTGGCGGGTGCGGCTCGGACCAACCCCAATCTGTAACCGGGGCCGTGATGAACTTCGTGGCACCCGCGGCCTGGAACAGCGCCGCCGTGGCCCTAGCCTGCGAAATAGTCTCGTTTTCCTGGGACCGGTCGTGCACCACGAGGGGGGTGAACCCGCCAATAAGGGACATATTGACCGAATTGAGCATTGCCATGATGGCGGCTGGTTCCTCCGGGAGAAATCCTGGAGCGCCCAACTCGGTAGCGGGAAGGCCTAAACCAGACATTTCAGACAAAACCCGTGGAGTAGGCAACATTGCCCCCCAACCAGGGACCTCACAGATCCCCCAGGAAATTGGGGCTGACGCAATTCGGCTGAGAAAATTCGACACCGGGGTTCCCTTCTTGGAACGTTCCAACTAGTGTCCTGATCGTGTCACATTCACCGAGCATCGCGCAAGCCAGTTCCCGAAATATTGTGAGAGCCCCATCACAGACCCAAAATGCGCATACTCGGTCAATCCAATCCGGCAAACCCCTAATCTTGGGGAATCTCACAACGCGAGTACCGGTTGCTCACGAAGGATGCACCCATGGCAGGCCATAAGCCAACGATCCACGATGTCGCCGCGAAGGCGGGTGTGTCCAAATCACTGGTCTCCCTCGCACTTCGCGGGTCGGACAAAGTCTCCGCGGAAAGCCAATTGGCCATTGAGAGTGCGGCAGCCGAACTGGGCTACCGACCCAACGCCGCGGCCCGCAGTTTGGCCGACCGCAGGAGCCGGGCAATAGGTGTTTTGGTTCTCGATTTCAACAACCCGATTTTTGCCCAAATCCTTGACGGCGTACAGAAAGTCGCCGGAGAGAACGGCTACAACACTTTGATCGTGACGGGTTCGGCAGATACTGTACGGCAGGAATCTGAACTTGCTCGCCTACTCGAGTTCCAAGTTGAGGGACTCATTTTGATCGCCCATCGCCTTAGCGCCGAAACAATTACACGAATTTCCGATGAACGCCCCGTCACAATCATCACGCGAAATGATGTGACCGGCGCCAATGTCGACACAATCAGTAATGACGATCAAGCTGGCGCGCGCATTGCGGTGGAGTACTTGATCTCTCTCGGGCATTCACGCATTGCACACGTCACAGGAGGAGATAATCAAATTTCGCGTGATCGCGAAAAGGGTTATCGCGACGCAATGATTGCAGCGGGCCTTCATGACCACATTCACGTGATAGAAGGAGACTTCACAGATTCAGGTGGATATCGGGCGGCCAATGAATTATTTGCAAGTTACCCCGAAGCCACCGCAGCGTTTGTCGCGAACGACCTGTCAGCACTGGGCGTGATGGCTGCCGCTGCCGACTCAGGTCGCAACGTACCCACGGACTTCTCAGTGATCGGCTATGACGGCATGGCCTTGGCATCACTGCGAACACTCAACCTCACCACCATTCAACAACCCCTGGTGGAGATGGGCAGACTCGCGGTGGCCCAACTGTTGGCACGGATTTCGACCCCCAACACTCCCAACGTTTCTGTCCAGGTTGATTCCCAACTTCACCTGGCCGGGACCTGCGCACCGCCAAGCAAATAGATCAAGCAACATCCATATTTTTCTTGTATCGGCGAGAAAAAGGCTTTTGATGTTGTGTAGTTTTTCCCCATGAGATCTAAGTTCCTCGCATCCGTTGCTGCTGCCACGCTCTCGATTTTTTCCCTCTCCGGCATAGCCGCTCATGCAGAGACATTTACTTTGCAGGGATCAAGTGCCACAGGACTCACCGGAGTTAGCCCTTTCGCCATGGCGCTGAGCCCCACCACTGATCGCGTGTTCTACAGCGGAGGAATGTCAGGGTGGTCCATGGCCACCTGCACCGTTGGTGGCACCTGTGCGGGCGCCACATTGCCATTCGGGTTCGGCACCGACTACACCCAAGTGACACTGCAGGATGGTTCTCAACGTGCCTACTTCATTGAACCGAGTCCATCAGTGAAAACTATTTCAACGGCACCCGTGTCCTATGACGCCGAAGGCCAGCCTCAACTGGGTGCAAAAACCTCTTTGGGAATTTCTTCCCCTGCCGGCCAAAAAGCATGGGGAGTTCCCGACTCAGTTGTATTGCCTGATGGTCGAGTCCGGTTGTACTGGGTTGCCATGCCTGATGGAAATGTTGCGTCAAAGACTCAACCCACATCTAAACAGCTCAAGTGCCTTTCCAAGAAGTTAAGCAAAGCCCGCGTCAAAGCCATTTCAAGTGGCGCAAAACTTTCCGCAAAAGATAAAAAAGCTTTGAAAACGTGCAAGATCAATGCGTCTTTATTGGGATCGGGATCTACATCCGGATCCGGAGCAAATGAAGTAATCCTCAGTGCAACTTCTACCGATGCCACGGGCACATCATTTGTTCAGGACGCTGGGTACCGGTTCACCGGCGGATATGTTGACTCGGCAATCATCCAAGCTGACGCAGGTAAATGGATTGCTCTGGTTTCCACGGGCCCTGGTGCTCCTCCCCAACGGCTCTACGCGGCAACGTCAACCGACGGCCTCACGTGGAAAGTCAACACCAAGGCACTCACGGCGACAAATGTGAACAGCCTGGATCCCACCGCGGTCAAAACGGGAACGAACACCTGGCGGGTTTATTACTCACAGTCCCCTGCCTCGGACCCATTCTCGAATCAGACGGTAGTTGTGGGGAACTTGACCCTGAAGTAGTCGGGCATCCCTATGCTCAACCCGTGAAAGCTCAACCCGTGAACGCTCAACCCGTCAAACTCGCGCTGATTCATTCAGAGACTGACCTGGCACACGAGCTGGGCTACGTTGGCGACTGGCTGGATGCCAATGGGTATGAAGTAGTCCGAGTCTTTCGACCAGAATCGGTCGAGGATGAATCATTCCCCGATGCCGACTTACTCATCAATCTGGGCTCCCTCAGTTCGGCGGTTGAAGGTTTCACCACCGACGCAACAGAGAATGAAATTGCTGCGGTCACTGATTGGATTGCCTCAGGAAAGCCCTATCTGGGGATTTGCTTTGGCGCACAGGTCATGGCGCGGGCACTCGGTGGCAATGTTGAACGGCAGCCGGCGGTGCACCGGGGCTTTGAAACCCTCGAGCAACCGAAGCAGCTTGGACCCTGGATTCGCTGGCATGAGGATTTCATCACCGACCCAGGGTCGGCCGACATTGTCAGCGAGACTGAAGATGCCATCATGATTTTCAGGTCTGGCAACGCATGGGGCGTTCAACCCCACCTCGAGTTGACACCCGAAACGCTAGTGCGTTTGGCTCAAAGGACAGGAGTCGATCCAGTGGAAAGTTCACAACTGGTCAACGAACTCACCATCCATTCCGCGGCTGCCAAGAATTCCACCTTTGCCCTGCTCGACCACATAATTACTCGACCAAATAATTAAAGGACAAACATGACCGCACAAAGAATCTCTATTCCACGTGATGAATCAGATGACTACTCTGCGGCTGCCGCGGCCACGAGGCGTTCATTTCTCGCGGAACAAACAGGGTCGGATCTTTCCCACACCGGAAGTTTTTCTTTTGATCCATCGGGGCTAGTGGGTAATATCGAAAACTTTATCGGTGTTGCTCAAGTGCCCATCGGGGTCGCTGGGCCATTGCTCGTCCGTGGCGAAAAAGCCGAGGGTGACTTCTATGTCCCCCTCGCAACAACCGAAGGTGCACTTGTTGCCAGCTATAACCGCGGCATGCGAGTGATTCACGAATCTGGTGGGGCTACCGTCACGGTTTCATCCGATCACATGCAGCGCTCCCCTGTCTTCCTGTTTGACAGTGCGCGATCAGCACGCGACTTTGGCCTCTGGATAGAAAGCAACCTTGATCAAATTCGATCAGTGGCCGAAGCAACTACCCGAGTGGGCAAACTCAAATCAATCACGCAGTTCGCTGTTGGTCCGCTGCTATACCTGCGCTTCGATTACACAACGGGTGATGCCGCCGGGCAAAACATGGTGAGCAAAGCAACACTGGCAGCATGCCAATGGATCACTCAAACACATCCTGATCACCCTGAGTTCATCCTTTCGGGCAATATCGACACGGACAAGAAACACTCACAAATAAATATGTTGATGGGTAGAGGCAAGCGCGTCATCGCTGAAGTCACAACTCCTCGTGAGGTGCTTGAGCGCCTGCTTGGAGTCACACCTGAGAAACTCTTTCGTGCTCGTCAAATCTCCCAAGCAGGCGCATTTCTTGTTGGGTCAGCAAATAATGGTGCCCACGCTGCCAACGGATTGACCGCGCTCTACATGGCAACGGGGCAAGATGTTGCCAACGTGTCAGAGTCCCACGGCGGTCTGCTCTACACCCAACTACTTGACTCAGGTGATTACTACTGGTCGATCACGCTGCCGTCCGTCATTGTCGCAACGCGCGGCGGTGGCACAGGACTCCCGACCCAGAATGAATGTCTGTCACTACTTGGCTGCCTCGGCGATGGTAGATCACAAAAACTCGCTGAAATTGTTGGGGCGACCGTCCTCGCAGGTGAAATATCACTCGCATCAGCGGTCATTGCAGGTGACTGGGTGACCGGTCACGAGAATCTAGGGCGGAACCGATAACCCCCGCGGCCATGTGATTAACCTCCCTTTGGGGTCCTCGCACACTTTTTCATATCGAAAGGGTTTGTACACCGTGCTGGCATGGTGTCACGAGGCGATTGACCTTCAGGGGGTCAATCCCCTAAGGTCCATTTTATGAAAAGACTCCTCATCGCGTCCCTGTCCGCATTGCTCCTGCTAGTGCCCATGGGTGCGGCCCAAGCGCAGACCCCCTCGGCCAAAAAAAATGTCGGTATTACCGGTATGTGGCTTGGCACCAACTCGGGCTATGAAAATGGTGTGTACAAGTCCAGCCCAGTTCGCTATACGGTCACTCAGGGTAACGGCGTCACTCTGACCGGGGTCAAGTCATGGATGAAAGCTGATGGCACTTGGAGCGATCCTGAGACCTTTCAAGGAGTCATCTACAAGACAGGCGACTTTCACGCCGTTGACAATGATGGCTACCTGGTAGGAAAACTGATTTCGCCCACCAAGATTCGGGCGACCTACCTCGAAGCAGGCGAAGATCAGAGCGCCCTCGTGACAGTTTTGACCAAGGCCAGCAGGGCTTCGCGCCGATAGATGGCCATTCGACCAACTCAGCCAGTTATGCCGTGGTCGGCTTCGCCCAAATTTGAGCTGGCTGCACCACAAAGACTCCCTAATGGTGGTCAAGCCTCGGTTTGGTTTTTCCGCTGGACTCAACCTTGCTTAGTGGCTGACGGCGATCTCAAGCAAGATTATGACGAGGCCGACAAAGGCGTAGAGCAAAGCGTTGCCAATTCGGCCCGCTGTACCGTGTCCGGCGGACCGACCGGCGTAATAGCCCCAGAGGAGCAGGCTGACGAGCCCAAGGCCGGAAGTAATTCTGGCTGCGGTTACCAGGTCCTGACCAATCGCCCATAGCGCAATCCCGATCAGGCTCGGCACAAGGGCAACGCATGCGTACTGAAGCACTGTGGATCCGAGATGCCGGTAGTCCTCACGCGCGAGCAATCGACGCTGACGCACCTGCACCTCAATCGCACCTGCGAAGGAATGCGCAATTGCAACCATGATCAGAGGACCAATAGCCAGCACAAGGAAATCGGAAATGGTAACGGGGTCGCTCTCGCTCGCGCCATATTGCACGACGTCCATTGAGACAAGCAGGATGATGGTGGCGTAAACGATGTTGTGCGGGTCGAAGAATGAGCGGCGACGTGTGTGAGACTCCATGGTGCTCCAAAGCGTACGCGAATGCATCATCGGGTGAGTCCGAAGTTGCGACTGTGGCCTTGTCAAGGACCCCAAGTCCCGCAAAACGCCCCATGAAATGCGAAACCCATGCCAAGGCAAGGGTTTCGCATTGCTCCCCCATCTGGACTCGAACCAGAAACCCTTCGATTTACAGTCTCCCGTTAAGCGGCGAGTGTGGGCCCGAAGTCGCTGGATCGTGGCTCCCTTGCTCCAGCCAGGGGGCATGGTCGCTAGTTGCGTCCAGTGCCCAGCATTGAGTTCTAGTTGGGTCGACAACCAATTGGCACACAGTTTCCGTTCTTATCGGATACGCACCCGGCTTCCCACTACCGCGGAAGTCAGTTCACTTTGCCCCGCGCTTGGCTGGAAAGTTGCTGTGACCGTTGTGTAACCCTTGCGCCACCTACTCGTGGGCTTCCACCGGACAGAGGCTTCATCATCAGAGATCGTGACGGTCTTTGTCTTCGTGCGATTGCCTTTGCGGAACTCAAATGTGACGGTGCCCTCGGTATCTTCCGCAGAGAAGGTAACGATGTAGTACTCGCGCTTGTTGCGCTTCTGCTTGTTCGGGGCACGCAGCTGCATGGTGTACTCGCCCCCAATGGAGGCAACCTTGGACAGTCCTGCCGCATTGCTGCCTGCGGCACCGTCTGTGGCCGCTGGCCTGCTAAAGGCCGGGTTTGAAGCACCGTTCAAGTTCGTTGCGGTAACCCCGACGCGGAGGAATTTTCCGACATCCGAGGGAGCCACGATGTAGGAGG
>JBDQMZ010000161.1:0-12928 GCA_040261955.1 Candidatus Nanopelagicales bacterium | reverse complement strand
GTCTTATTAGAGGAAATCGCAGGGCTCAATGCGCAATGCGTTGACACTTCAAAGTTGTTGATCAGTGCTAACGCTCATTTGATCACCAGTTATCACGTGACACTGGACAAAGTCACCGAACGTTTTTTGGGTAAAGCACAAATCGGCACAACGGGACGTGGAATCGGTCCGACCTACAGCGACAAAATCGCGCGCGTTGGTATCCGCGTACAAGACCTTTTTGATGAATCCATATTGCGCCAAAAAGTTGAAGGCGCACTGGCGCACAAGAACCAAGTGCTGGTCAAAGTATTCAACCGTCGTGCAATTGAAGTTGTTGCAGTTGTCGAGGACCTGTTGCAATACGCAGATGCACTGCGTCCCTTAGTGCGCGACACGTCACTGCTGCTCAATCAAGCTCTGGACCAGGGCAAGGTTGTCTTGCTCGAGGGCGGCCAAGGAACACTGCTCGATGTTGACCATGGCACATATCCTTTTGTGACTTCAAGTAATCCAACGGCAGGTGGGGCATGCACGGGTAGCGGAATTGGCCCAACTCGGATTGATCGTGTGGTCGGAATTCTCAAGGCGTACACAACCCGCGTTGGTTCAGGGCCCTTCCCAACAGAACTTTTCGATGAAGACGGTGAAAAACTCCGCACGATCGGTGGAGAGCGCGGTGTCACCACCGGGCGTGCGCGGCGTTGCGGCTGGTTTGATGCGCCGATCGCGCGCTTTGCCACACGAGTTAATGGTTTAACTGACACTTTTCTCACCAAACTTGATGTTTTGACCGGGTGGGATGAAATCCCCGTCTGTGTTGCTTATGACGTTGATGGTGAACGCACCACTGAAATCCCCATGACGCAAACAGAGTTCCATCACGCCACGCCGGTTTATCAGATGCTTCCCGGTTGGAGCGAGGATATTTCTGGAGCAACAACTTTGGCAGAACTACCCAAGAATGCTCGTGCCTACGTTGAGTTCTTGGAGGAAATCTCCGGTACGCGTATTAGCGCCATTGGCGTTGGTCAAGATCGCAATGCGACCATTGCGATCAATGATCTGATCTCGTGATGGAACCTGACAAACTCACGGCTGTTTACGTCCCAGTTTTTGAAATAGATGCTGATGGGAATCCGATTGGTTTCCCCGTCGATTCTGATGCCACCCCAGCCTTGCCCGGTGGTGTTCTAGAAGGAACCTATTGCAGGCTCGAGCCACTCAGTGCGAGTGCGCACACGGCTGATCTGCACTCGGCCTTTGAAGGTCACGATGACCTCTGGACATACATGCCGCAAGGACCCTTCAGAGCTGAGGCGGAATATCGCGCTTGGGTTGAATCAAAAGAAGGCGTGCAAGACCCGTACTTTTATTCGATCATCGATAAGTCCTCTGGCAAAGCGCTGGGAGTTGCTAGTTACCTGAGAATTGATCCTGCAGCGCGAAGTATTGAAGTTGGTTGGATTACTTATTCCCCCGAATTGAAGCGCTCGCGCATTGCCACCGATGCCATGTTTGTCATGATGCGTAATGCTTTCGATTTGGGTTACCGCCGTTATGAATGGAAATGCAATGCCCTTAACTCGGCATCACGCAATGCGGCGCTGCGACTTGGCATGACCTATGAAGGTACATTCCGCCAGGCCACCGTGGTCAAGGGACGCAATCGTGACACCGCCTGGTTCTCGATTCTGGACTCTGAGTGGCCAGAAATGAAGGCCAAGTTTGAGCGTTGGCTTGATGCCGGGAATTTTCATTCCCAAGGACAGCAAGGAATAAGTCTGAACCCATAGGTCGTGTCCCTCTTTGATGAGATCCATATCAAAGTGACTACTGCTTACTGTCACTTACAAACATTCAATGTTGAGAATCGACACCGTCGCCCAGTATTGGTTGAAATCACCACGTTTCTTTGTTAGCAACGAGTTCACATCGATAGGTAATCCACCTAAATCTTATGGAGTGGTTGTGGATAACAATGCATCATGATGTGTTCACGTGATGTTATGATGCAGATATGAGAACAACGTTGACGGTAAGCGAGGCGATTTACGCCGAGTTCAAGATCTTGGCTGCCCAATCCCACGAGTCGGTCAGTTCAGTAATTGAAACAGCCATGCGCGAGTATCTGCTTCTGAGAAAGAGCCACCAACTATCTGAGGTGCCAGACCTGCCAACATTTGACGGTGGGGAATTGCTTCCCGGCGTGAATCTTGATGACATGTCCTCTGTATACGAACTGCTTGATCAAGGGCAACCCGTCGATGCAATCCGTTGACGTCAATGTCCTGATTTATGCTTTCAATCGAGCTAGTCCACACCATAATTCAGCGAAGTCTTTCGTTGAGAACGGTCTACGCAAAGGGCATCGAATAATTCTTTTTCCCTCTGTAGTCTCAGGGTTTTTCCGCCTAGCCACGGACCGTCGAATTATGACTGCACCAGCCCATCCAGATCAAGTTCTCGGCTTCATGGACCAACTGCTCACGTCAAATCTTGTGACCATCAGTGACCCTGGAACTCGTGTGTGGCCGGGGCTTCGCACCATGATTGCTCGTTATCAACCCAGAGGCGCTGAGGTCACCGATGTGTTTCTGGCAGCAGCAGCTTTGGAAGCCGGAGTTCAATGGGTGTCCTATGACCGAGGGTTCGCCCGCTTCTCTGAACTTACCTGGATAAATCCAGCGGATCCCGACCTATACACGAAAAACTGAAGTCCCTAAAGTTCATGCTATGACTAATGCGAATCCTGCCGAAGGCAAGCGTGTTTATGACCTCGACCGCGAATACGTGTTCCATTCCTGGAGCGCTCAAAAGGCACTCAAGCCCATGGTTGTTGCGGGTGCCGAGGGTAGTCACTTTTGGGACTACGACGGAAATAAGTTCCTTGACTTTTCCTCGCAGCTGGTCAACGTAAACATTGGTCACCAGCACCCCAAGGTGATCGCCGCCATTCAAGAGCAAGCGGCAGTGTTGGCAACGGTCGCCCCACAACATGCCAATGACAAGCGCGGTGAGGCAGCCCAGCGGATTGTAGATCTTGCCGGTGGCAAGGCAGAGAAGGTTTTCTTCACCAACGGTGGAGCCGACGCAGTTGAGAACGCGATTCGCATGGCTCGCATACACACTCACAAGCACAAGGTGCTCTCGCAGTACCGCTCGTACCACGGCAACACGGGTGCCGCGATCCAAGCAACGGGTGATCCTCGTCGGTGGCCAAATGAATACTCGGCTCAGCAACTGCACTTCTTTGGTCCATACCTGTATCGCAGTGAGTTTTGGGCAACAACTCCCGAGGAGGAATCAGAGCGTGCATTGACGCACCTCGAGCATGTCATTCAGTTTGAAGGCCCATCAACGGTCGGTGCAATCCTGATGGAGACGGTGGTTGGAACAAATGGAATTCTGGTTCCACCCCCCGGTTACCTTGAAGGCGTGCGCGCTTTGTGTGACAAGTATGAAATCGTCATGATCCTCGACGAAACCATGTCGGGCTTCGGCCGCACCGGCAAATGGTTCGCGTATCAAAACTGGGATGTTCAGCCCGACCTTGTTGTGTTCGCCAAAGGTTCCAACTCTGGCTACGTGCCCGTTGGTGGCGTAATCATCTCTGGTGAAATCGCAGCGACATTTGATGAGCGCGTATTCCCCGGTGGTCTCACCTACTCGGGTCACCCACTTGCGGCAGCGTCGATCGTTGGATCCATTGATGCAATGAAAGAGGAAAAAATCATTGAGAACGCTGCATCAATCGGTGAAAAAGTCATTGGCCCAGGCCTGCGCGAATTGGCAGAGAAGCACATGTTGATCGGTGAAGTTCGCGGACTGGGAGTTTTCTGGGCCATGGATCTAGTGACTGACCGTGCGACCCGGGCGCCACTTGCACCATTCGCTGGAACTTCACCAGCCATGCAGCAACTCGTTGTGGAATGCAAGAACCGCGGGTTGATGCCATTCGTGCACTTCAACCGAATGCATGTGGTGCCACCGTGCGTGGTCACCGAAGCTGAGGCGAAGGAGGGCTTGGCCATCATTGATCAAGCACTCAGCGCCATCGGTTCGTACTACGAAGGCTGAGCCACGTTGAAGGTTTTAGTCATTGGATCGGGTGCACGAGAGCACGCGATCACCGAATCGTTGCTCCGTGATCCGAGTGTGAGTTCGGTCATCGTCGCTCCGGGCAATGCTGGAATCGCTCAAGTTGTTGAATGTGTATCCGTTGACGTTAAAGACCCGCAAGCAATTGCTGATCTCGCAACTGAACGCGATGTTGATCTCGTTGTCGTTGGACCAGAAGTTCCATTGATGGCCGGCGCTGGGGATGCATTGCGTGAACGTGGCATCCCGTGCTTTGGCCCATCCAAGGCTGCTGCGCTGATTGAGGGAAGCAAGGCCTTTTGCAAAGAGGTAATGGCGGAGGCTGGAATCCCCACCGCAATGGCGAGAGTTTGCACAACAGAGTTGCAGGCGGCAGATGCACTCGACACATTTGGTGCCCCATACGTTGTCAAAGATGATGGGCTGGCGGCGGGCAAAGGTGTTGTTGTCACATCTGATCGCAATGAGGCACTCGCCCATGCGCGCGAATGCTTTGCAGTCGGCGGCACCGTCGTGATCGAGGAATATCTCGATGGCCCAGAGGTATCACTTTTTGGTATTTCCGATGGCACCACCGTTGTTGCCATGCAGCCGGCTCAGGACTTCAAACGAGTGGGCGAGGGTGATGTTGGCCCGAACACGGGGGGAATGGGTGCGTATTCACCATTGCCATGGGTGCCGGACTCCGTGGTCACGGAAGTAACCGAACGAGTGTTGCAACCCATGGCGACCGCCATGCGTGAACGTGGAACACCGTTCATTGGTGTTCTTTATGCCGGGCTAGCCATGACCTCTCGGGGAATCCGCGTCATTGAATTCAATGCACGTTTTGGTGACCCTGAAACACAGGTCGTTCTTGATCGATTGGTGACCCCACTCGGTGAGTTCCTTCTTGCAGCCGCAACGGGCAAACTTGCTGACTTCCGTGCGCTGGAGTGGAAGCCGGGATTCGCCGTCACGGTGGTCCTCGCTGCTCAGGGCTACCCAGCCGCCCCTGTCACGGGAACCCCAATTGGGGGTATTGAAATGGCCGAGTCGCAGGGCAACGCGAAGGTGTTCCATGCCGGAACCAGTGCGATAGACGGCGTCCTGGTCACCTCCGGTGGGCGCGTTCTGTCGGTTACGGCAGAGGGCGACACGTTGGTTCAGGCCCGGGAACGCGCACTCGCGGCGACCGCGATGATTGCTATTGAAGGCTCCCATTATCGAGGCGATATTGCGCAGTTGGCGGCGCAAGGAGGCATCTCCATCACCTAGGCGACCTTGGGCGCGTTCGCAGGTGGAAGGATAGGGGGGTGACAGGCACTCCGCATAACGTTCTGGCCGCTCGCTACGCATCGGGCGCGATGGTTGACATCTGGTCACCCGAGGCCAAGATCCGAATGGAACGCCAACTCTGGATCGCCGTCATGCGCGCTCAATTGGAGTTCGGCGTTGATATTCCGCAGGATGCAATTGACCGCTATGTTTCCGTGCTCGATCAGATCGACCTAGCATCCATTGATGCGCGTGAGCGGGTCACCAAACATGACGTGAAGGCCCGCATTGAAGAGTTCAATGCGCTAGCCGGTGCCGAGTTTGTCCATCTGGGAATGACCTCACGCGATCTGACAGAAAATGTTGAGCAACTGCAAATTCGTTCCAGTCTGGAATTGATCAGGGATAAATGCGTTGCTGCTCTTGATCGACTCTCGGGATTAGCCGTTGTTTACTCAGAGGTCGCAATGGCGGGGCGTTCGCATAATGTTGCAGCTCAGATCACGACACTGGGCAAACGAATGGGGACTTTCGCTGAAGAACTTCTCATTGCTTTTAATCGCTTGGAAGAACTACTTGCCAGTTATCCGCTCCGAGGAATTAAAGGTCCGGTGGGAACTGCGCAGGATATGTTGACTCTGCTCGAGGGCAACCCGGAAACTTTGGCCCAGATGGAGCAACGCATTGCAAGTCATCTGGGTTTTGATCAAACATTCATTAGCGTGGGTCAGGTATACCCACGCTCCCTTGATTTTGAAGTGAGCGCACTGCTCGTCCAACTCGCTTCGGGTCCATCCAATTTCGCCACCACGGTAAGGCTGATGGCAGGGCAAGAGTTGGCAACGGAGGGATTCCTGCCCGGCCAGGTTGGGTCGTCAGCCATGCCTCACAAAATGAATGCGCGTTCATGTGAACGTATTAACGGGTTCCACGTCTTGCTTCGCGGGTACATGAACATGACCGCGGATCTTGCAGGACAACAATGGAATGAAGGCGATGTTGCCTGCTCCGTTGTTCGTCGCGTTGCCTTACCTGACTCATTCTTTGCCATTGATGGATTGTTTGAAACTTTCCTGACGGTGCTCGATGCATTTGGTGCATTCCCCGCCATGATTGACCGCGAGTTAGACCGGTTCTTGCCGTTTCTCGCCACAACCAAAATCTTGATGGCCGCCGTGCAGTCAGGCATTGGGCGTGAAACCGCTCATGAAGCAATCAAGGAGCATGCGGTGGCTACAGCGCTGCGCATGCGCGAAACACCTGATGCCGACAACGACCTCCTTGAAAAACTTGCATTAGATTCCCGGTTGAATTTTGATCTCGCCGAACTTCAGGCGTTGTTGGCCGAGCCCATTGAATTTACAGGCGCAGCCCGCGATCAGGTTCGCATGCTGGCAGATCGTGTTGAACAAATATCCCTGCAATACCCTCAAGCGGCAACTTACTCACCGGGTGGAATTCTGTGACCAATCAATATGACCTCCCCGAGGAATACGAACATGTTTACTCGGGCAAGGTGCGCGATATCTACCGAAACACCCAGGGCCGTTTTCTACTTGTGACCAGTGATCGTATTTCTGCGTATGACTGGGTGCTACCAACCGAGATTCCAGACAAAGGAAAAATTCTTAACGGGATTTCCCAGTGGTGGTTCGCTGCCCTTGAAGGATTAGTACCGAACCACACAACGACCTCCAAGGTTCCCAAATCTGTTGCAGGTCGCGCGGTTGTGTGCGAACCCTTGGAAATGTTCCCCGTGGAGTGCGTGGTCCGCGGTTACCTCGCAGGTTCAGGTTTCGCTGACTACCAGCGTGAGCGCAAAATCTGTGGACAGGGACTGCCACCGGGACTCAAAGACGGCGCCCTACTTCCCAAGCCCCTTTTTACTCCGGCGACTAAAGCCGCGATCGGCGAGCACGATGTCAACATCACCTACGACGAAGTCATTGTTGAGTTGGGTCAAGAAGAAGCTCAAGAGTTAAAGCGAATGTCTCTTGCCGTGTACGAATACGCGGCAGAGAAAGTTGAGCGTCGCGGGTTGATTCTCGCGGACACAAAGTTTGAATTTGGCACAGCTCTCGGCGGCAAGTACAAGGGCCGCATTGTTTTGGGAGATGAAGTTCTCACCCCAGATTCATCGCGCTACTGGGAACGCGATGAATGGAGCCCGGGTGGAGCGCAACCATCTTTTGACAAGCAGTTTGTGCGTGACTGGTTGACTTCTCCTGCCTCAGGGTGGGACAAGAACTCGGGTGAGGCACCACCGCCACTGCCCGACGAAATCGTTGAAAAAACTCGGGCTAAATACATCGAGGCATATTCGCGCATCACAGGTGAAAAATTCGAATGAACACCTGGCTGGTAACGGGTGGGGCTGGTTACATCGGTGCGCATGTTGTGCGTGAACTGATCGATCAAGGCATTGACGTAGTGATCCTCGATGACTTTTCCGCTGGACTTCGCTCGCGAATCCCTGAGGGTGTACCGGTTGTCGAAGCCGATGTTTCTAACAGTGAAGCAGTTCAAAATGCTCTGCGCGGATTCAATGTCACCGGGGTCATTCATTTAGCTGCCAAAAAAGCTGCCGGGGAATCTGTGGACCTACCGCTGTACTACTACCGAGAAAATGTGTCGGGACTGGTCTCGCTGTTGGAAAGTATGCAGGTCGTGGGAGTCAAAAATTTTGTCTATTCATCATCCGCTGCGGTTTACGGAACTCCGCGGTCCAATCCCGTGAATGAGGACGAGCCACTGCTACCTGAGTCGCCTTACGGGGAAACAAAAGTGATCGGTGAATGGTTATCCCGAGATCTGGCCAAGAGTTCGGGCATGAACTGGGTGGCTCTCAGGTACTTCAATGTGGCAGGCGCCGCGGCTGATGAACTCGGCGACAACAGTGTGAATAATTTGATTCCCATGGTGTTTCGCGCCCTCGAGAACGGTGAGCGCCCCCAAATCTTTGGTGACGACTACTCAACGCCCGACGGCACCTGTATCCGTGACTACATCCACGTACAGGACCTAGCCTCTGCGCACGTGGCGGCCGTTGGCCTGTGCGAGCGGGGCAACGGCTCTGCCGATGCAACCGTCGGGATCGCGGTCAACGTAGGCCGTGGCCAAGGTGTCAGCGTGCGTGAAGTGATGGATGTGGTCAGCGAGGTCCTTGGCCGCAATGTGAATGCGGAGGTAGTGGCTCGTCGCGATGGTGACCCTGCGGAGACCTTTGCCAACGTGGACCTCAGTCGCCAAGTGCTGGGGTGGAGTGCGAGCAAGGATTTGTCTGCCATGGTGTCTTCAGCTTGGTCTGCTTGGCAGTCGGTCCATTAGCAAAGCGCACCGATAGGATTGTGTCATCCACCAAAAACAGGAGAACCAGTGGCCCGCGTCGTTGTGAACGTCATGCTTAAACCCGAAATCCTTGACCCTCAGGGCCGTGCTGTTCAAGGCGCATTAGGCCGGCTAGGACTCTCAGGGGTCTCAGATGTTCGACAGGGCAAGCAGTTTGTCATTGACCTTGAGGGTGACCTGGATGCGGATCGTTCCGCGAAACTCGAAGAACTCGCGGGTGAACTCCTGAGCAACCCGGTCATCGAAGACTTCACCCTCACAGTTGTTGATTAGGGGGATAGGGACATGAGCGCGCGCATTGGTGTTGTGACTTTTCCAGGTTCCCTTGATGACAGGGACGCAGCGAGGGCCATTTCCATTGCTGGCGGAGAGCCTGTGGCTCTCTGGCACGGTGATGCTGACCTGAAAAATGTTGACGCCGTTGTTTTGCCGGGCGGCTTTTCCTATGGCGACTACCTGCGTTGCGGCGCTATTGCGAAGTTTGCTCCGGTCATGTCCCTCATCATTGAAAAAGCCCATCAGGGGCTTCCCGTGCTAGGCATTTGTAATGGTTTCCAAATTCTGTGCGAGAGTCATTTGCTCCCAGGAGCATTGACACGTAACGACCATCAACATTTCATTTGCCGTGATCAAAAACTTCGCATTGAAAATACTGACTCGTACTGGACGCGCGATTACTCAATGGGACAGGAAATTGTCATTCCATTGAAAAATGGTGAGGGCGGCTATGTCGCAGATGAAAAAACCCTCGATGAACTTTTTGCTGAAGGACGCGTGATTGCCACGTATCAAGATGGAAATCCCAATGGCAGCTACCGTGACATCGCGGGAATTACTAATTCCCGGGGCAACGTTGTTGGTCTCATGCCCCACCCGGAACATGCCGTGGAGGCTCTCACTGGACCAAGCCTTGATGGTCTCGGTTTCTTTACCAGTGCGATCAGTTCGTTGGTGAATGCATAATGATTGACTCCGTTTCCAACGCCGAGCAGCAACCCGACACTCAGCAACCATTCGCTGAATTGGGCCTCAAACCTGATGAGTACGACCGCATCAAGGAAATCCTCGGCCGCAGACCAACCAGTAGTGAGCTGGCCATGTATAGCGTCATGTGGAGTGAGCACTGCTCCTACAAATCCAGCAAAGTCCACCTGCGCCAATTCGGGGAGAAAGCCCCCAAGACCGATGCCCTTCTCGTGGGAATCGGTGAGAACGCGGGCGTTGTTGACATTGGGCAGGGTTGGGCCGTGACTTTCAAAGTTGAGAGTCACAATCACCCGTCCTACGTCGAGCCGTATCAAGGGGCTGCGACAGGCGTGGGTGGCATTGTTCGAGACATTATTTCCATGGGTGCCCGACCACTCGCAGTAATGGATCCACTGCGTTTTGGCGCCGCTGATGCCCCCGACACTCGGCGGGTTCTGCCCGGTGTTGTTGCTGGCGTGGGTGGCTACGGCAACTGTCTGGGCTTGCCCAACATTGGCGGCGAACTAGTTTTTGATGACAGTTATTTGGGCAACCCACTGGTCAATGCACTGTGTGTTGGCTCCATGCGCCATGAAGATATTCACCTTGCCAGCGCAAAAGGCATTGGCAACCTTGTGGTTCTTTACGGCGCCCGCACGGGTGGTGACGGCATCGGTGGAGTTTCGGTTCTTGCCTCAGAAACATTTGATGCCGACGGACCCGCCAAGCGTCCCAGCGTTCAGGTGGGTGATCCATTCATGGAGAAACTCCTGATAGAAGCAACCCTTGAAGTTCTACATGCTGGATTGGTTGAAGGTATCCAGGATCTTGGAGGCGCGGGAATTTCATGTGCAACCAGTGAACTTGCATCCAATGGCGAGGGTGGCATGCACGTGTGGCTCGATCGAGTTCCGTTGCGTGATGCATCACTCTCACCTGAAGAAATCCTGATGAGTGAATCACAGGAACGCATGTGCGCCATTGTCACACCGGAACATATCGATGCATTCATGGAAATTTGTAAGAAGTGGGATGTCGAAGCAATCGTGATCGGTGAAGTCACCAACACGGGCCGCCTGGTTGTTGATTGGCATGGCGAGGAAATTGTTAATGTCCCACCGCGCACGGTCGCACATGAAGGCCCTGTTTACGAGCGTCCGTACCACCGACCCGAGTGGCAGGATGCATTGCAAGCGAATGCCCCCACTTCTGAGGTAATTACTCGACCCGAGTCGGGCGATGCCCTCAAGCAGACCCTGCTTGATCTGATTGGCTCACCCAATCTTGCGTCAAAGTCGTGGGTGACTTCACAGTATGACCGTTATGTTTTGGGCAACACAATTCTTGCTCAACCAGAAGACACAGGGATGATCCGTATTGATGAGGAATCCGGATTAGGTGTTGCCATTGCTACAGATTGCAATGCTCGATTTGCCAAACTCGATCCATATAACGGGGCCAAACTTGCTTTGGCGGAGTCCTATCGCAATGTCAGTGTCAGCGGAGCGATTCCACTTGCTGTCACCAACTGTCTGAATTTCGGTTCCCCTGAAGACCCCGAGGTCATGTGGCAGTTCGCTGAAGCTACTCGGGGATTGGCTGATGGCTGCTTAGAACTCGGTGTTCCCGTGACCGGTGGCAACGTGTCCTTTTACAACCAAACCGCGGATACCGCCATCCACCCGACGCCTGTTGTCGGTGTACTCGGAGTGATCGACGACGTTGAGCGTCGAACACCAATGACCTGGAATGCAGATTCCGATGGCGAGTTGATTTACGTTCTCGGTGACACCTCAGATGAATTCGGTGGCAGCGAGTGGGCGCATATTCATGGTCATTTGGGTGGCTTACCCCCTCGCGTCGATTTGCAACGCGAGAAACTTCTCAGTGAAATTCTTGTTGCCGCATCACGCGATGGCATGATCACTGCAGCACACGACGTCTCCGATGGCGGCATTGCCATTGCAATTGCTGAGATGGCGATGCGTGCGAACATTGGCGCGCGCTTCTGGGTGCAAGATGACATCGAACCTTTTGTCTTTCTATTCTCAGAGAGCACTGCTCGTGCAGTCGTGGTTATCCCACGCAGTGAGGAACTTCGGTTCACTGAAATGTGCGCTGCGCGAGGCTTGCCGGCCTACCGCGTGGGAGTTGTCGACTCAGGTCTTGGAGCGGATGCAGGCCATCCGGGCGAGCAGGTCATTGTGATGGGTGAGTTGTTCACATTCACCATTGATCAATTGCGTCAGGTCCACGAAGCAACCCTGCCAGCTATTTTCAACTCCTGATCATGCTTGCACCGCAGGATCAGGAGTTGCTGAACACCCTCGCAGCCGGTTACCTCCGAGGTGAGACACCCGACCCAAATGACGAGCGCCTGGTTGTGAGGGCGATCTTGGCGCGGTTATCAGAACTCGAACCCGGTCGGAGCGTTGAACTGCGCATCCCGCCCTATGCCGCAATCCAGTTGGTTGCCGGTCACACCCACAGGCGTGGCACGCCATCGGCTGTTGTCGAGACAAATGCGCAGACTCTGATTGCCCTCTCCGCTGGGAAACTTACGTGGGCGAGTGCCGTGACATCGGGTGCCCTGATTGCGGGGGGCGAGAGGTCAGATCTGTCGAGGTTCTTTCCACTTGGGTGATGGTTTTTATGACACTGCGCCTCACAGTGGGATTAACTGTTTCGACTTTTTTGGCTCCTTGGATTCAAACTCATTCACATCCTCGGACCTGAGGTCCCTCAGCCTTGGGAACCTCGCTGAAGTGTTCGCCAATGTCCTCGAAGTGCGATGGGTCGCGTAGGCTAAGGCTGTGTCCCGCGGTGATGGTCTACTGACCCACGATCTCCTCCCTGAGGAGAAGGGTCCGCAGGATGCCTGCGGCGTTTTTGGAGTTTGGGCCCCCGGCGAGGAAGTTTCCAAACTCACTTACTTCGGTCTCTATGCACTACAACATCGCGGCCAAGAATCTGCAGGCATTGCAGTCAGTGATGGCTCGCGCATTGTCGTGTACAAGGACATGGGTTTGGTGTCTCAAGTCTTTAACGAGGGTGCACTGGAATCACTGCAAGGTTACGTCGCGATTGGTCACACTCGCTACTCAACAACCGGTGCAAGCGTGTGGGAGAACGCGCAACCAACTTTCCGCACAACGGCCACAGGACACTTGGCCCTGGGTCACAACGGCAACCTGACAAATACCGCGGAGCTGCGCAATCGAATTAGTGAATTGCAATCAAATTCAGGCGAACTGCCCCTGAGTTCAGGTGTTAATGC
>JBDQMZ010000160.1:0-4749 GCA_040261955.1 Candidatus Nanopelagicales bacterium | reverse complement strand
TCCACCACGGTTCGTGGGCCCATCATCACAACTCCCAACACGCCAATGACCTACGTCAAGCGCGGCATTGCAACACTGGTGGGCATCGCGATTGTCGTGGCGCTCGGTTTTATTGGAATGACCATGCTGTCCTCAGATAGTTCCTCGGCAGATGGCGGTGAATCTATTGATGGCACCGGAACCAGTGCGCAGGAGTTGCTCACCAGCCCAGCCACGCCATTTGTTGAGGTGCAGATTGATAATTCAGAGGGATCCATTCCCATTGTCGATTCTCGGTCATTTGACCCTTACGGGAAAAATGGAGGCATCGACGGCACCGAGAAAAATAAACTTTCAGCCCTCGCCATCGATAGCGATCTAGTCAGCGCCTGGACCACCAAGACCTACCCAACCCGAACACTGGGCAAGAAAGGTGGTGTGGGGCTGATTGTTGATCTCGGTGAAAGTGTCTCCGTCCAGGGTGTTTCACTCGGTCTAGTCGGTTTTGGAACCGACGTTCAAGTGCGTGTCTCCGAGGACATTCAAGCCGATCCCGATCTCTGGACCAAACTGGTCAGTATCGACAACGCTGGACCCCAGATCGATCTGCGGGCACCTCGTCCCGTTACTGGCAGGTACGTACTTGTCTGGCTCACAGGAATACCCCCAACTCAGAATGGCACCAAGTACCAGGGTGGTATTTCCGATGTCACCGTTTTCGGGACACCCATCACTGATTGACCCGGCCTGCCGATTCTTCTTGCGCTGCCATCGATAATCCCCCAGCCGAATTCATTAGGCTGGGGTGGTGTCCCAAACCCCGCTGGTCGAGCTCACAGATCGTGAGTTGCTGGCCGCGCACATCCAAGGGGACCCCCAAGCTTTCAATGTTCTGGTGGAGCGACACAAAGACCGCCTGTGGTCAGTAGCACTTCGAACCACGGGGGATCCTGAAGAGGCAGCAGACTCCGTTCAAGATGCACTGATTTCCGCGTTCCGCCGAGCGGATCAGTACCGTGGGGATGCTGCCGTCACAACATGGCTCCACCGAATCGTGGTGAACGCCAGTTTGGATCGGCTACGCCGGCGAAAAGTACGCCCCACGGTTGCGTTGCCCGACCACAATGATGAGAACAGTGTTGAGATCCAGGACCCCCGTGACCACATGGATGAGCGCGAAACCATGCTGGAAATCTCTGCCGCCTTGGCCGAATTGCCCGAAGACCAGCGCAATGCAGTAGTCCTCGTTGATGTCGAGGGTTATTCCGTGGAGGCCGCGGCCGCCGAATTGGGGTGTCCACCGGGCACGGTAAAGAGCCGGTGTAGTCGTGGCCGCGTGAAATTGGCTGAACGTCTTGCCCACCTGCGGAACCAAGACCCCACCGATACCGTCACAAGCACGAGAGGAGGTGCCCACGTCGATGGCGAATGACTTTGATGATCCAACTGATCAGCCTGAAATACGTGCCGCCCTACGCTCATTTGGTCACTCACTCAATGCTGAGCCGATCTCTCCTATGCCAGAGGACCTCTGGGAACAACTTCAAACCAGCATTTCCCTCGAAGCAGCGGATCGCATTGGTAGTGCCGATTCAGGTACGTCCAACCCCGAGGTCGTCGATATTTCCATGGCCAGGTCCCAGCGCAATAGCCGAGTCATGGGAGGTCGCTGGGTTGGTGGACTCGTTGCGGCCAGCGTGACACTTTTCGCCGTGGGCATTGGCGTGACAGTATTTAACAATTCGGACTCCAATAATTCGGGCTCAAACGGAGACGTCCTCGTCGCAGACGCCCCACAGGCCGAGAGTCTTTCCTCGAGTCCTTCCAGCAACAGCCCTCGGATTGTTCAAGCAGGATTTGTCCCTCCAGCTGTGAACGTGATGGAAAGTGGGACCGATTACCGGCCCGATAATTTGGGGACCACCGTCATGGAGTCTCTGAAAAGTGTAGGCGTGGCCTCTACCTTGGACATGTTCAAAGTGCCGTTTACAAAAATGTCACCCAAGAAAGCCGATGGCATGACCGAGAGTGAAATAGCGTTACGCAACTGCATCACGGCAATTACAAATTCTGATACTTCCCAGGCCCTATTGGTGGATCGGGCCACGTTCATGGGTAAAGATGCGGGAATCGTCATTATTCCTGTTGTCATGGTTGAGGGCATGAATTCACTTCTCACACCAGATGAACGCCTGGAATACGGCTCATCCATGCTCCAGACCCAGGCAAATTCCCCTGATCTCGGTGTTTTGGATATCTGGGTCGTGGGCCCCAACTGTGGAACCATTCCCTTTGACATCTACAGCCACGTGACTCAATCTCTCAACTAAATTTTCTATGCACATCCCAACTGGCGTAGACTGAGGTTGGAGCAGAAATCCCCTCGGCACTCGCGGAGTGCATGTCTTGAAAGCAGTGGTTGCCTTGAGTGAAGTTCGTAACGTCATCATTATTGGGTCTGGCCCCGCGGGCTATACAGCTGCTGTCTATGCAGCTCGAGCCCAGTTGAATCCCCTTCTCTTCGAGGGCGCGGTCACCGCAGGCGGAGCACTCATGAACACCACCGAGGTTGAGAACTTCCCCGGATTTGAAACAGGGATCATGGGTCCACAATTGATGGAAAACATGCGGGCCCAAGCAGTGCGATTTGGTGCCGAAATAATCACCGACGACATCAATGAAATCAATGTCGACGGCGATATCAAGTCTGTAACCGATGGCTCCGGAACGGTGCATCAAGCACACTCACTCATTTTGGCCATGGGATCGGGCTACCGCGAATTGGGTTTGCCCGATGAAAAGCGCCTCAGTGGACACGGTGTTTCCTGGTGTGCAACCTGCGACGGTTTCTTTTTCCGTGACCAAGACATTGCAGTCGTTGGTGGTGGTGACTCCGCACTCGAGGAGGCAACTTTCCTCACCCGTTTTGCACGATCCGTCACCCTCATTCACCGTCGCGGTGAACTACGTGGCAGCAAAATCATGCAAGAGCGTGCGTTGGCCAACGAGAAAATCAATGTTGCCTGGAACAGTGAGGTCGCTGCAATACACGGCGATCCAAAGTTGACTGGCGTTACATTGCGAGACACGGAAACTGGTGCCGAGCGGGAACTGGCCATCACCGGGCTCTTCATTGCAATTGGTCACGACCCACGATCTGAACTTCTACATGGCAAGGTCGAACTTGACCTTGAAGGTTATGTCAAAGTGGAAGCGCCTTCCACGCACACATCAGCAACTGGGGTTTTTGCATGCGGGGACCTCGTGGACCACACCTACCGCCAAGCAATCACCGCCGCTGGGACAGGTTGCTCAGCTGCCCTCGACGCTGAACGATTCCTTGCTCATAAAGAAAATCAATAAAAAGCGTCATAAAGACGCCCCGTAACAACATTTTTTCAGACCAACTAAGTTAAAGCCGACGAAAAGGAGAACCCCATGGGTGCAATGAAGATCGTGACCGACGCAAATTTCGCTGAAGAAGTCCTGATGAGCGACAAACCCGTTCTTGTTGATTTCTGGGCCGAGTGGTGTGGACCATGCAAGATGGTTGCCCCGATCCTCGAGGAAATCGCAGCCGCACATGATGGCCTGATCATTGCGAAGATGAACGTGGATGAGAACCCATCAACACCGGGCTCCTATGGCATTACTTCGATCCCCACCATGAACGTGTACAAGGGTGGAGAGATTGTAAAGACGATCATCGGTGCTAAGCCCAAGGCCGCGCTGCTCGCAGACCTGCAGCCCTACCTGTAAACCATGCTCCGCCTTGGTTCCACCGGGGCGGCCGTAGCGGAGGTTCGCGCTCGGCTCGCGCACCTCGGACTAATTACTGACAGTGATCCCACTGTCAACAACACTTTTGATGCTGACGTTGATAATGCTGTGCGAATTTTTCAGCAGGAACGTGGAATCACTGTTGACGGAGTAGTCGGACCTGAAACATTTCGGCGCCTTGATGAGGCCCGCTGGCAACTCGGAGACCGAGTACTGGCTTTTACCGCAGGTCACGTCATGATCGGCGACGATGTCACAGAGTTGCAACGTCGACTCAATCAACTGGGGTTCAATGCCGGCCGCCCCGACGGAATATTTGGGCCTGCAACCGATGGGGCCTTGCGTGAGTTTCAACGCGGTGTCGGTGTTAGCGCAGACGGCACCTGTGGTCTAGACACACTTCGCGCATTTGAAAGACTTTCGCGTTCCGTTGTGGGTGGCGACTCCGGCGCCTTGAGAGAGCACGCACATCTAGCCAGCCTGCAAACAGGTATCGCTGACAAAGTTGTTGTGTTGGATCCAGGTGACTCGCCCTTCCCTGAAATCACCTACGCAATCGCGGTTCGAATTGAAGGTCGCCTCGCAGCATTAGGCACCCAAGTAATCCTTACTCGGCCGGCTCACACCGGGAATGACGATCAATCCATGACAGTCATGACACCCGCTCAACGTGCCAACTTTGCCAACGAAATGGCGGCAGACCTCGTGATTTCCCTCCATGTTGACCAATCCGAGAGCTCAAAACCCAATGGGATAGCACTCTTTTACTACGGAAATCCAGGTGGTGGAAATTTCTCCCCGTCTGGAAAGAATCTGGCCGATGCCATCAATGAAGAACTGGTGAGTCGCACGGACCGAAAGGACTGCCGAACACATCCCCGCACCTGGGACCTCTTACGCCTAACAACAATGCCCGCAGTCCGCATCGATTTGGGCTATATGTCCAATCACGATGATTCCAAGCGGTTGCAGTCTGATGCTTTCCATGAC
>JBDQMZ010000159.1:0-10372 GCA_040261955.1 Candidatus Nanopelagicales bacterium | reverse complement strand
GCGATTTTCACCGGATGAACTTCCCTTCTGGATTTCCCGACACCCACACCTCTTGCGTCTTTTTGACTATCGCCAATAGTACGGTATATCCATCATTGAGCAACCTTTTTCCCGAAATCCCACTCAATTTAGGCAAGGATGCCCCCTATGTCAGAAAACCCCAGTCCCGAGACCACACCCCAACGATTTGCTGGCAAGGTCGCGGTCATCACGGGTGGGGCAGGTGGTCTTGGCCTGGCAATAGCTGAAGCCTTCTGCCACGAGGGCGGGCGCGTAGCCCTCTTTGACGCGAACCCCGTAGCCGTCACAGCCGGGACTCAAAGTCTTGAGAACCTGGGTTTTTCAGCAAGTGGCGAGTGTGTCGACGTTCGAGATTCACACCAGGTACAGGCGGCGATGGCTCGAGTGGCCGAGCGCTTTGGTCGAATAGATTCACTCATTGCCGCGGCCGGTGGCAGCTTGGGAACACCTCGCGACTTGGAAGATATTTCCCCCGAAGACCTAGATCTCGTTATCGACGTCAATATCAAGGGCACTTACCACTGCAGTGCGGCCGTGGTTCCCTACATGCGAACCCAGGGTGGCGGATCAATCGTCACCTTTAGTTCTATCGGGGGCCGGAGCACGAGTCCTGTTACAGGTATTCCCTATGCCGCTGCAAAAGCTGGCATTCTTGGTTTAACCCGACGATTGGCGCGCGAAGTCGGGCCCGAAAATATTCGCGTTAATGCCATTGCGCCCGGATTATTTCTTACCGGCAGATTGCAAGGCATGTTTGATGCGATGAGCGAAAAAGATCGGAATGAAGTACTCGATTCCATTCCGTTGCACCGCATGCCGAACATTCACGAATGTGTTGAGCCTGTCCTATTTCTGGCAAGTGATGCTTCGTCTTACATCACCGGGGTTGTGCTCGATGTCAACGGTGGACGGTTTATGGCCGGTTAAGAAATGGGAGGCGAAGCGCAAATTCCCTGCCTCCGGTTATACCTTTGGGTCGCCAAATGAGAATGGCTACCAGCGCCGCCGCAATCACCACTCCGCGGGCACCGTTGGGCAACGTGATGCCAATGCCACCAAGGGTTACACCACTTTCAAACTCCAACAAAATTTGTCCGATTGCGGTCACCGCAATTGTTCCGACCACCGCACCCCACATGCTGGTAGCACCACCGATAACCAACATTGCCAACGTGGTAAACGTGAATCCAAGATAAAAGTCACGGGCACTCACAGCACCCGAATGGTGGGCATACATTGCACCACTGAGTGCTGCGATTCCACCGGAAACGGTGAAGAAAAGCACACGTAGGCGCCAGACGCTAGCTCCTAGTGCTCGCGCGGCCAATGGATCTTCACGCGTTGCGCGCAGAAGGCGCCCTCTCCGAGAAATCCCAATGAGATAGACCACCACCATGACGACCACTGCCAAAATGATTGATTCATCAACGAATCCGAATTTGGGAACCTGGGGCATGACCTGAGGACCCGGGCCGATCAGGCGCCAGTTGAAAAACACGTTGTCTGCCACCATAAGAAGCGCAAATGTCGCGATTCCAGCGGCCAGACCGCTCAGTCGCATGAGGAACAGCCCGGTGAGGAATGCAAAAAATGCACCTATGACGACGGCAATGAACAGGCTTGGCCAGATGCCCATGTTGACTTCTTTGAGCGGCTCCCAAAGTTCATCTAACACGTTTTCTTTGATTTTGACCGGCACAGTTAATAAACCCGTGGCAAAACCACCAACCATGGCAAACGCTGCCTGACCGAACGACAAAACACCACTATTACCGATGAAAACTTGTAAGCCTAAAACCATGACAAGGAGAGCCAAGGTTCCTTCAGTGAGGAAGGTGAATGTAATCGAAATGCTACTGATCACATAGGACAAGACCACGATTACAACGATGGGACCAAGTAATTGCTGCCATTGAAAGCGCGTTACACCCGGCAATTGACTTGAGCGCAAGAGATCATCAGACACTACACACGCTCCTTGACAGCCTTGTTTGATATCAGTCCGCCAGGGCGCACCAACAGGACGATGATCACGAGAATGAATAGCCATGTGTATGTATAGACGCGGTAATTACCCAAAAACGAGTTCAACAGGCTGATCGTTGCACCAACCGCGAATCCGCCCAGGGCTGCTCCCTGTAGGCTTCCTAGCCCACCGATCACCGTGCCCACGAGTGCAAGGATCGTGATGTTAACGCCAAATAATGGGTCAACACTGCCACGCTGTGTCACCAGAACGAAGGCCACAGCCGCGGCCAACACACCACTGAAAACAAAGGCCGCACCGATAACACGGTTGGAGCGAACCCCCAGTAGGCGTGCCGTTTGAAAATCACTTGATGCGGCACGAATTTGTAGGCCCAGAGTGGTCTTCTCAATGAAGAACCACATTCCGCCAAGGAGGATTAGAGCGAGAACAATGGTGACAATGCTGCCGCGGGTAATTGTGGTGTCTCCGAATTCAATGACGCCAGTCATCCAGGGTGCAATTTGACCTGAGAGAGGTAACGCACCAAAAATAATTTCATAAAACCGTTGCAGGAAAACACTAACCCCAAATGACGCAATCAAAAGGACTGCAGGTCCTGCAAGGCGCAATCGTTTAAAGACACTAAATTCCATCAACAGCGCCAAAATTGCCGTACCCGTAACCGCAATCAAAATACTTAACGGTAAACCAAGGTCAATGGTGACAATAAAAAGATAAGCACCGATCGCTATCAGCTCACCATGCGCAAAGTTTACGAGTCGCATCACACCAAAAACGAGACCAATACCGAGCGCTGCAAGACCGTAGAGTCCTCCATAACTCAGTGCATCGAGAATAGTTTGAATCATTCGCGATCCTCTCCGGTGCCGAAGTACGCTGCTGCAAGCTTTGCTTCGTCCTGCGCGTCAGACTGCGACAACGTCGCTCGTATGTGTCCTTCACGCATTACTAACGTGCGTGCGGCAATACTCATGACTAGATGTGCTCGTTGTTCAACAACAATAATTGCGGTGCCGCGTTCTTGGATTCTCGCAAGCACTCCGAAGACATCCTGAATAACAGTGGGAGAAAGACCGAGGCTTGGTTCATCTAGTAACAAAAGTTTGGGTTCTGAGACTAATGCTCTGGCGATGGCCAACTGCTGCTGTTGACCGCCACTCAAAAGTCCAGCCTGATGATTCTTGTGCGTGGTGAGGACGGGGAAAAGGTCCATGACTTCATCTACTGCCTGCTGTGCACCAGATTTCTCACGTCTACCAGTGAGACCAAGGCGCAAATTTTCGTTTACGGTTAAGTCGGTAAAAATCGCTCGTCCTTCAGGCACCATGGCTAACCCAAGCCGCACAATATCTTCAGGGTTTTTTCCCTTAATTGATGCTCCGTCAAAGTCAATGGACCCACTGCTGGCTCGAACTGAACCCGCGAGGGTGCCCAAAAAGGTTGACTTTCCTGCACCGTTGGGTCCAACAATCCCTACAAGTTCACCCGGTTCCACGTCAATGTGGCCGTTGTACAGGACCTGCACTTTGCCATAGCCTGATTGGAGATCCCTGACGCTGAGCAGAGTCATGCTTGCCCTCCATGTAGACCCATGGTGGCATCGCCCAAATAGGCCGATAAGACACCTTCATCGACTAGAGCGTCTTGAGGATTGCCTTCAAAAAGTAGTTCACCCGATGCCAACACGAATACCCGAGAACAGGCTGCTGCCACGAGCCCCACATTGTGCTCAATCAGGAGCATGCCACACCCAGATTCACGGCGAATGCTGTCCAGCGCCGCCAGTAGTGCCGGTGTTTCATGATCATTGAGACCTGCGGCGGGTTCATCCATGATCAAGTAGTCCGGTTCAGAGGTGACCGCCCGAGCAAGGCCAACCAGTCGGGAAAGTCCATGTGAAAGTCCAGCCGCTGGTTCTGTTTGGACAGCCGTTAAACCCAACATCTCAATGGCATCGGCGGCGCGACCATTCGCTTTCTTTGTGGAGCATCCAGATCCAATTGCTCCCAAAACAATATTTTCAGTGACAGTCAAATCTGGAAAAAGTCGACCAGACTGAAAAGTACGAGCAAGACCCGCATGTGTTCGGGCCTCCGGTGTCATTCCGTCTAGATTGCGGCCATCAATCGCCACGGTCCCAGAATCCTGAGTCTCATACCCCGCGATTATGTTCACCAATGTGGTTTTACCTGCGCCATTAGGTCCCAGAAGCCCAACGACTTCGCCTTTGTTAACAGTAACCGTGACATCCTCAAGAACATGAATCGCGCCAAATGACTTCACAATCGACGCAGCCTCTAGCATTTGTGTCACAAAAAGCTCCCGAGAGAAGTGATGACGCGCGCAATCAGCACACAATGAACACTAGTTGGTGAATAAGCAGGCTGCGGGGAAGAATGTCATCCCCGCAGCCTGCTGTTTTCAACTAGTTGAGGATTGGCTGTTCTGCAGCGCGGTACTCAATGAATGAATGCTGTCCATCCTGAATCTGCATGACCGCCATGGGGCGAGTCACGTTGACGTGCAATTCAGGTGAGAAGCTCGTTGGTCCAGCGGTCAGATCAACGCCACTGAATGTTTCCAATGCTGCAGCAAGGTCAGCACCATTGGTGCTTCCAGCCTGTTCAGCCGCAAGTGCGAATGCCTCGATTGTTGAGGCACCTGTGACCAAGCCACTTGTTGCTGCATCGCTACCGGTCAGATCCTTGTACGAAGCCAAGAGCTCGCCAACCTTGGGGTTGGGATCGTCACCGAACACGGATGCGTAGGTTACGAAGTAGAAGTCCGAAAGATCTGGGACTGCTCCGAGCCAGAAAGCACCATCCATGCCGAAGCCGGACACGACCGGTGTTTCAACTCCACCTGCACGAAGTGCAGCTGCAGCTTCAGCGCCACCACCTGGGTAGGAACACAAGGCGACTACATCCGGATTGGAATCCTTGATTTCCTTAACCTGTGCGGTTACTGGTGCAGCAAGTGAGCCTTCAGGTGTCTGGCTGAACTCAGGTGCCGAAACGACTTCGCCACCCAGTTGTGTCCAACGCTCTTCGAAGACCTTGCACTGATTCTGGGTGTACTTGATGGACATGTCCTTGAAGAGTGCGGCCTTTGGACCAAACTCGGCAAATGCCCATTCAGCCATGATGGCTGCTTCACCAGGAACAGCTGAACCAAGTGAGAAGCCTAGGGTCAATCCGGCATCCGGTCCCATGATCGTGTCACCAACACAAGGTGCAATGACGAGCACTCCGGCATCCTGAGCAACCTGGGAAGCCTTGGCGTTGACGTCGTAGTCACATGTGACAAGAAGCAGTTGTGCACCTTGTGAAATCAGGTCGGTAGCAATTTGCGCCGCTTTGTCAGGATTTGTCTCGCTGTCAACAGCAATGAGTTCAAGTTGGCATCCAAGAACTCCGCCCGCTGCGTTGGTCTTGTCAATAGCGATGCGTGCGGTATCCAAAGCAGGGACGTCAAAAGGAGACATGAATCCTGTTTGGGCCATGGCCGAACCAACAATGATCGGCTCGGTGCATTCCGCGGCAACTTCCTCAGCCGCGGTTTCTTCCGCTACGGTTTCTTCCGCTACCGCTTCGGTAGTCGCTTCATCCGCCGTGTCTGATGTTGAGGCGCAGCCCGCGAGCACCAGGCTCAGGCTCGCCGCTACCGCGAGAATCCCCGCGGTTTTTCGGTTCTTCATTTGTTCTCCCTCATTCATTCGTGGATTCAGGCAACTGCCCTTGTGCCCATCTATGCCGTAATTCTGTCGTACGTCAATAATGCGACATGAACTGTTGCCATAGTGTTACCTATTTGGAAGGTATTTGCCCGCATTTTTCATATTTTTGTTAAAAAAGCGTCCTTGATGGGCGTCGGCCACGGAACGGCGCCGCCGTGGGCGTCAGGTGAATGCACGGCCGTGTGGCGGCCCTCAATACAGATTCCCCCCTCAATCGTCTCCACCACGAAGCCGTATGACACTGAAGTTCGGCCCACGGCAATGACTCCCACCGTGACATCTACTTCCTGGTTAAACCAGATCCGATCCCGGTAATCAATCTCAACATGGACCCTGGGAATTGATCCCGTGAGCTCTACTGGCAGCTTGAGGGCGCGTCGGAGATCGTGTTCAACTTCTTCCATCCACCGCACTGCAACCGAAAAATGATTGTGGCCGGCGGCATCAGTGTCTGCCCATTCCAGTCTCCGACGAACTGTTAAAGATGCTCCCGTTATCTCTTCCTTAACAGACACTTCTACTCCCTGAGTCGTTGAGTATTACTACGCGAAATATGACGATGGACATGTTCTTCAGGCTGACATCACCAAAAGTATCAAATCCTGAGAAGCGTTTAGTGACGGACGATCATGCATCGTGCTAAGACTTGTTGCGAAAAGTTGCTGATGGTAATTCACCAAAGCGATCGAAGTACTGTTGAGAGAACCTACCAAGATGAGTGAAACCCCAAAAGGTTGCAACCTCAGATACTGAAATGAATGTTGAGTTCGACGAAATTAGTTCCTTGTTAACTTGGCGTAGTCGATAATCACGAAGATACTCCATCGGAGAAAGCCCAACATGTGTTTTGAAGGCCTCCTGTAGAGAACGAACACTCACTCCCGCCAAATTAGCAAGCTCCGCAACCGTTGGGGTCCTGTCTGTTAAATCGTGACAGTGCTCCACAACTACACGCACACTCCTAGGAGTCAGTGGCTCTGCCGGTGAACTTATGCAGGCTGAGTAATTGTGATTGTGAGAGGTCAGCAGACCGGTAATGACCATGTCTTCCAATTGCGAACGCACACTCACATGGAAATCACATTGATTTCCGTTGAGTCCCCTTGCCAGCAGGTCAACGATTTGACGCCAGCCCGAAACTTTAGGTGCCGTGAGGTCCATTCCCAACGCAAAACGTAACGGCACCGTTAGATCTCGTTGAATTAATTCACTCAACCTATTTTCCAAAACCAATCTTGGTATGTGAACCAACAGATGGGGAGATTTGTCCAACCAAGTCATTTCCAACTTTTCAGTGGGATTAGGAATTGAAGCAGTGTTTTGATCCGAATAGACTTCTTGGTCACCACAACGAACATATGAACCGCCGGAGAGTGGTATCTGAACAAGAAAAAATGAGCCAAGTTCTCCCGGTTGAATGTAGACTTCAGCACCATAATCCAAGTAATTAAGGGAGATCGAATCCTGTTTTACTGAGTTATGCACAGTATTAACAGCACCCGATCTGTCAGCCGTGGTGAGTTTGTGGGGACAGAAAACTTTGGCAACCTGCTCCCGCGCCTCGTCCAAATCACGGGTGCGAAACAGGTTGTGTTCCGTGAACATCTCCGTTACAGCCACCATCACATAATGGACGACCTAAGCAACCACCTGTGCAGAATGGCAAAATTTCCGTGCGGAATATGGATAGTCGTGAGTGGAATTAGCCCAGAATCGGGCCTATTCCATGAGCAATGGGATGGCTGGCGTGGCCTGTTCGGGACCCATTGCGGAGTAACCACCATCCGCCGCCCAGTCAGCTCCCGTCACAATTGAAGCCCTGTCACTGCACAAAAAGACAATGACTTCGGCGACTTCCTGTGGATCAGCAACACGTTTGGTCAAGTGAAATGCAGCCGCAACCGCATCGGTTTTTGCCCTGTTGCCATTGCTGAGTGAATCCATGATCGCTGACCAGGTCCAGCCGGGAGAAACTGAATTTACTCGAATTGAATCAGCCGCGTAATCCATAGCCATATTTCTAGTGAGTTGCACAATCGCCGCTTTACTCACGGGATATGTCCACCTAGCCGTCTGTGCGACGTTGGCAGAGATGCTCGTGAGATTCACCATTGCGCCTCTACCGGATGCCGCTAGATAAGGGCGCGCATAAAATCCGAGTCGGGCCATGCTCACCACATTTACGTTCAGGGTAGAGAGCCACTCATCGCGAGTGCTCTCCGCACCTGAATCGGCATAAGAGCACGCAAGGTTCACCACCGCATGGATCCCACCAAAGGAATCATTGACGTCCCCGACAAGTTTTTCCAAAGCCAAGTCATCAGTGATGTCAATCGGGTAGGAGAGCGTCGATTCACCAAGATCTTGAGCGACTCGATTGCATGCTTCCTCATTAATGTCGACGATTGCTAGTTTGGCGCCAGCATCAACAATTTTTCTAGCCACAGCTGCGCCAAACAGCGTCGCACCTCCAGTCAAGATGATGGACTTGCCATCAAGTTCCTTACTCATCGAGCGTTCATCTTGTCTCTGCGTTTGATCAGTTTTCCTTCTAGCGGTGCATAATCTTTGGGATTGATGGGCAATAACCATTCCCGAAATCTCTTGAATCCGCCAATGGAGAGGTTTAGGTCGTCCAGAAGTTCGTCCACGTTGTGAATTGAAAACGGAATGATGTTAGTTCCTTTTGAATGCTTTCCTTCAGTGCGCTCTTCCATCCATGCTAAACGTCTTTCAGTTTGCAATCGTTGATCTTTTTCACTGGGAAGGTCAAGCATTCCGCTGAGATTTGCGGCTATCCACCACGCTCCAGCTTCTGCATTCAGCTGACTAAAAAATGACGAGTTGTATCCGTTGAATGCAAGAGCTGGGGTTTTTAACGGAAGTATCTGTCGATATAACTGGAAGTTTCCCTTGTCGTCTGTGACTTCTTGCATAGTTTTTTCATCAAAAAATGGCACACGTTGGTGGAATCCGGTGCCGCAAATCAAGATGTCTGCCGGTAACTTTTTGCCATTTGATAGCAATACATTTCCTGGCTCACACTTCACAATTTCAGTGTCACGCTCAACTGTGAGTTGACCTTTTTGAACATAGTCAAAGAAGTTGTCCGACGCTAAACTCACGGTGCTTCGAACTATGGTTTCTAACCCTGTATGTGGGTTGAGGTCTATTTCATCGAGTTTAAATTGCGAAGTGACCACACCCTGCACACTGCCCAGCATGCCTTTGCTCACAGCCTTACCACTGCCATGCATGAATTTTTCAACACCGTGTCGGTCTATATAGGGAAATAGTGCCTCTCCCATTCTGGTAAGCAAAAGCATTTTGTAGTTCAACACGTTCTTGAACTTCTTTGGAATTTTCCAAATAATTTTTCGAGCGACAATAGTGGTGCTGGTGCTAGTACCGACTGTGGCAGCAGCAGCATCACAGGAGGATTTTCCAAAACCAACTACAATTACGTTTTTGTCTTTCACCATGCTCAAATCATGAAAGTCAGACGTGTGAATGATCTGGCCGCCTGTCTCCTTGAATTCTGCTGCTCCCGGCCACTCGGGTATCGAGGGATCGGAAAAGATTCCATTGCAGACCACCAGGTAATCAACATTGGTGGTACCGGCCCCTGTGCCAGATGTAGTGATCACCCATTGGTTAGCGGCCTCGTCAAAAGTCGCTGACTCAACTTTAGTGTTTAGCTGTATAAGCGGATTAAGTTCAAAGTGATTCGCATAATCGGCCATGTACTCTTGAACTTGTTGGCCAGATGGCCATTCGGGGTAGCTCTTTGGGTAAGGAAAATCGCTCAAGGCATAAGTACTTCGCACGTTTTGCGTGGTCAAACCGGGGTAGCGACGGCTCGCCGCCCAAACTCCACCCACTTCCGAATCACTTTCAAATACTTGGGGTTCGAAACCAAAATCCTTGAGTACCTTGGCTGTGACAAGTCCAGCGAATCCCGCTCCAACAATTCCAACGGTTCGAACCATGTCGTCCTCCTATTGTCTGCCTGCCATTACTGATCCGAGTCAGAATGTGATGGTAGGGAATGAAGATAGGAAAGCGATATCCTTAAAGATCCCTTTATATCCGAAATACGCAACAAGTTAGTTGGCCATTCGGAACGAGGGATTTAATGACGCATGGATGCTCTGTTCAAGCGAGTAAGTGCCTATTCGTTTGCAAGGAACTTAAAACGACTTTAACGTCAGTCGAGTTATTGTAAAAATGCGGACTTACCCTCAGGTTTCCATCGCGGGAGGAAACAATCACGCCGTCGGCTGCCATGGCGTCCACCAGTGCGTGCTCATCTGTTGCGGCAATAGCAATCATGGGACCATGAGCACCTGATCCACCCGGCGTTACAACTGTGCCCCCCAGTGCTTGGACGCCTTCACGGAGTTCCTCATGCAATTGGCGCGATACCTCCCAAGCGTTACTGACCCCCACATCCAACAAGAGCCCCAAACCAGCCTGGGCGGCATACATGCTCGGGACATTGGGTGTCCCCGCTTCAAATCTCCGTGCATCCTTCGCAGGGTCAAATGTGTTTATGTCCATGGAGAAAATGTCTCTCGCTGCAAACCAACCTGTTGTCGTTGGAATGTATTCGGAAGTAGTCGCTG